>NZ_DAIOIA010000006.1:0-53227 GCF_036744435.1 Propioniciclava sp.
GAGGTCTTCACGTTCGTAGGCCGCAGTCATTCAACCAACCTGCCCGGTCAGTACAACTAGCGCCGCGACCGGGTCGCCTCCCGCGGCGCACCTGCCCCCGCCGGCTGGGCAGGCGTGGTGGAGACCGCGAGCGTTCTGCGCCGAGGGCGACCCGACACGCGGCCTCGGAAAGATCCGGAAGAATCTCCTCGGCCGGGCAGTGGCCAAATCGGCGTCAAGCGTTTATGGTTGAACCCATCGTCCGGTGAAACACCGGCCCCCAAGCGAAGGATTCGCCGTCATGAGCCACATCATGGACGCCCGCCAGCCCCACGCCACCACCGGCGTGAGCATGGCCATGTGTCCTTGTTGTCTGGCCTGACCAGCACTTCTGCGCGACCACCGCGTCGCGTGACGGCGCCCCGGCACACCCCATCACCCGCAATCGGTTCACGGCTGCACCCCGCAACGCCTGATCCGCACCCCAGAGGCACCCCGCTTCTTTTCTGCGCGCCCGCATTCTTTCCTGACCCTGCGCCGCGCATTCCTGAATATTCCTGCCCCTCGAGGAGACCCATGTTGTTTACTGGATTGGCGCTCGGCGTCGCGCTGGGATTCGTGTTCCAGCGCGGCCGCTTCTGTGTGACGGGCGCCTTCCGCGACGTCTGGCTCAGCCGTTCCACCCGGTGGCTCACCGCCTTTGGTTTGGCGATCGCTGTGCAGGCCGTCCTCGTCCAATCGCTGCTCGCCGCAGGGCTCATCAAGGCGGGCGTCCCGCAGATCGCGTGGGTTGGCGTCATCGGCGGCTCGTTCCTCTTCGGCATCGGCATCGTGCTCGCCGGAGGATGCGCCACCGGCACCTACTACCGCTCCGGCGAGGGGCTCATCGGCTCCTGGACCGCGCTCATCTTCTACGCGCTGCTGGCCAGCACCATGAAGTACGGCGCCCTGAAGCCGTTCAACGACGCGGTGCTGGCACAGAAGTCCGAACTCACCACGATCCAGGGTTCGCTGGGGATCAGCGTCTGGTTCCTGGTGGCGGCCTTGGTCGCCGTCGTGGCGTGGGCGCTGGCGCGGCAGCGGAACCGGCACGTCGCCGTCATCGCCCCGACCTCGGACCGGACCGGGCTGGCCCGGTTGCTGTTCGACCGGCCGTGGAGCCCCAACGCCACCGCGGTCGTCGTCGGCGTCCTCGCGGCGGTCGCCTACCCGCTGTCGAACGCCACCGGACGCAACGCCGGGCTCGGCATCACCACCCCGTCGGCGAACATCGTCCAGTTCCTCACCACCGGCGACGCCGCGTCCATCGACTGGGGTGTGCTCTTCGTGCTCGGGCTCATCCCCGGCTCCTACCTCGCGGCCAAGCTGTCGGGGGAGTTCCGGTTGCGCGCACCCGACGCCCGCACCGCCGTCCGTGCCGTGACCGGCGGCACCCTCATGGGCGTCGGTGCGGCCCTGGCAGGCGGCTGCACCATCGGCAACTCGCTCGTCCAGACGGCCCTGTTCAGCTACCAGGGCTGGGTGGCCTTCGCGTTCACTCTCCTGGGGGTCGGGGCGGGCGCCCGGTTCTTCGTCACGACCCATCGGCGAGCGGGTGCCCAGCCGGTCCTGCTGACCCGCGACGACGACCTGGTCGGCGCCCGCTGAGTTGCACCCCTCGCCCGACTCTGCCGGAGCGTCCGCTCCCGCACCGCGCATCACTGCAGAAGGAGAACCATGTCCGTGTTCGACCGTTTCATCAAGCCGCTGATCGACCGCCCCGACCTGCCCAAGCCGCAGGCCTCCGCTCCCGCGGCGGTGGCCACCGCTGAGCCACGCCGCTACCGCCTCGACACCCTGGGGCAGGTCTGCCCGTTCCCGCTGGTGGAGGCCAAGCAGGCCATCACCCAGATCGAGTCGGGCGACGAACTCGTCATCGACTTCGACTGCACCCAGGCCACCGACTCGATCCCGAACTGGGCGGCGGCTGCCGGGCACCAGGTCACGGAGTTCGTCGCCACCGGCGACGCTGCCTGGAGCATCACGGTCCGCAAGGCCTGAGAGACCGGGTCGGGTTCCGAGTGCCTCGGGCCATCGCCGGACGTGACCCAGCGTTCCTCGAGGCCGCCCCCCGGACCCCGTCACGTGTCATCGCGTCCAGCCCCTAGCATCCAGGGGTGCCCACCGTGAACCCACCTGCCTGGTGGACGCCCGCGGTCAAGATGGGGCTGTCGATCGCCGTCGCCGTCGGGCTGTATGGCGTCTCGTTCGGCGCTCTGGCGGTGGCCGCCGGGTTGAGCGTGTGGCAGGCGTGCGCGTTGAGCGTGCTGATGTTCACCGGCGGTTCCCAGTTCGCGTTCATCGGGGTGGTCTCCGGGGGCGGGACGCTGGGCGCGGCCACCATGGCGGCCAGCCTGCTCGGCGTCCGCAACGCTGTCTACGGGGTCCAGCTCAAGGCGCTGCTGCGTCCGCGTCGGGCTGTTCGACCGGTCATGGCCCACCTGACCATCGACGAGTCCACCGCGACCGCCGTCGCCCAGCAGGAGCCCGACGAGCAGGCGCGCGGGTTCTGGACGGCCGGGGTCGGGGTGTGGCTGTTGTGGAACGCGTTCACATTCGTGGGCGCCTCCTTGGGGGAGCGGATCGGCGATCCCGCCGCGTGGGGCCTCGACGGCGCCGCGGTCGCCGCCTTCCTGGGGCTGCTCTGGCCCCGGCTCATCGGGCGGGACGCGCGCGTGATCGCGGTGGCATCCGCTTTTGTGACGCTCATTGCCGTGCCGTTCGTGCCGGCGGGCGTCCCGATCATCGTCGCCGCCGCCGTCTCGGGCGGGTTGGCCATCGTGCAGCACCGGAGGTCGCGATGACCGTCGGCGTCGGAGCGCGACCGGGGCGTGGCCGCCAGGATCGAGGGGTGGTCCGATGACGGCGATGTGGCTCTGGGTGCTGGGCGCCTGCGCCATCGCCTACCTGACGAAGCTGTCCGGCTTCCTGGTCCCGGACTCGCTGCTGGAACGCCCGTGGGTGACGACCGTGAGCGCGGGCATGACCGTGGGCCTGCTGACGTCGCTGGTGCTGGCGAACACCGTGGTGACGGGCACGTCGCTCGTCCTGGACGCCCGCCTGGTCGCCCTGGCCGCGGCAGCGATCGCCCTGTGGCTGAAGGCCCCCTACCTGGTGGTCGTCGTGGTGGGCGCCGCCGCAGCGGCCCTCACCCGCCTGGCTGGCTTCTAGCGCCGAGGACTGAGGCGAGCCCCGCCGAGGACTGAGGTTACGCCCGCCGAGGACTGAGGGTAGACCCGCCGAGGACTGAGGGTAGACCCGCCGAGGACTGAGGGTAGACCCGTCGAGGACTGAGGCTGCGTTCGCCGAGGACTGAGGTTGGGCCCGTCGACGACCTGCATAGTGCGGACGCGTCACGGAGGAGCCCGCTCAGGGAAGCCGAGGCCCGACCCGGACGCCGTCGGCGCCAGGCGCCCGGGACCACACGCCCGCCAAGCCCGCCCAGACGGCCGCCAGCGCGATCAACGGGACGGCCACGGCGACCACCCGCGCGTCCTCCACCCGGGTGAGGAACGCACTCCCCAAGCCGACCGCCGATAGCCCGCACAACCACGCGATCGTCTCCGCGCGACTGAGACCGAGCAAGGCGTGCTGCAGCAGCAGCCAACCGGCGGCCAGGATCCCCATCGCGAGCGCGGCGGGCACCCACGGGACGGCCAACCGCCACGTCACCCACGCCACGACGACCACCGCGACCGTCGCCCCCAGCAGCCAGCCGGACGCCGTCACGCCCGATGTCCGCGACACCACCCGCTGCGCCACCAGGTCGTCGGCGGGCTCGCCCCACGCGTCCACGCCGCGCCACCAACCCCCCGCCGAGGACAGCCGTGCCCGTCCCGACACGGTGACGAGCCGACGGGTCAGCGTCCAGATGACGTCGAGACCGACCACTGCCACCGGCGCCCACACCATCGCCGGGGACGCGTTCGCGATCCACGCGTATACGCCCAGCGCCACCGCGACCGCCCCCAACGCGGGCCCCAGCACCACCTCGTCCCAGGCGCGAGGCGGCCACAGCACCAGCGGCACGATCGCGGCGATCGCCACCACCGACAGGGACGCTAGCCCTGGCGTCGGCAACCCTGCCGCCACCACGAGCAGCCAGACGGCACCCAGCAACCCCAGCGCGGACGGCGTCCGTGGTGCCCCCGACCGCTGCGCGGCCGACGTAGCGAACACGATGACGGCGAACGCCGCCACCGAGGCGGCCGCCGCCAGGACCGCGCCCGACGCGAACAGGTCGCCGCGGCGCCACTCGGCCACCATGGCCGCGCCCAGCACCAGACTGCTCCCGGCCAGCCGCCAGCATCGGTGCAATCCCAGCGCCGCGCCGAGCGCCTCGACCACGCAGGCCACCAGGGTGGCCGCGGGGAGCAGAAGAGCCAGATTGGTCGCCGAACCGGACGCCCACAGCGTCACCAGCCCAGCAGCGAGGCCGACGGGCAACGCCAGCCCGCCGAGGCGTCCTCCGAGCGCCCCGGCGCGCGGCAAGAGGAGGAGGGACGCAGCGCTGACGAGCAGAGCGACCACCGCGGCCAGGAGGGATCCCATCATCGTGTCCGCCTCAGCTCAGCTTGATGCCGTAGATCTTCTGGTTGTACGAGGCGACCACGAGCATGTCGTTGTAGACCGCCACCGACGCCTCGATGTTCTTGCCCAGCGACAGGGTCGAGTAGTCGCGTCCGTCCACGGGGTTGAACAGGTGGAGGACCCCGTCGGAGTCACCGAACACGCCGTACTGGTGGCCGTCGGTCCCCGAGACGAGCACCGGCGAGCTCCACGAGTACTTGCTGAGGCTGCGCGACCACGCCACCTGACCGGTGACCCGGTCCAGCGCGATCAGTGTGCCCTCGGACGGTGACGTGGTGCGTCCGACGTTGTAGAACACCAGGTCGGCCACCTCGCCCTGGCCGAGCAACGACGTGGCGAGCACGCCACCCTTCACGTGGAAGTCGAACATGGTGGGGACGGTGTGATCCCAGACGACATCGCCGGTGAGGCCGTCGACCTTCACCAGATGGGCGAGTTGGCCCTGCCGCTTCACCCCCGACTGCGCCACCGAGGTGCCCGTGTACAGGTAGGGGTGGCCGTTCTCGACACCCAGCACGGGGGTGGTATCGGAGTCGTTGCCGAGCGAGAGTTGCCGCGCCCACACGATCTGCAGCGTGGTCGCGTCCCAGCAGATCAGGTTCCCGTCGTTGTCGCCCGCGTACATCAGGTTCTTCCAGGCGGAGGTGGAGCTCTCGATGCCGTACTGGAAGGCGTAGGGGTGCCGGTACGTCATCTTGGTGATCGTCGGGTCGACCGAGACCGTCTTGGCGGCGGCGTCGAAGGACGAGTTCAGCTTCGCCTGATAGATGACGCCGTTCTCGCCGGGCTCGATCAGGGTGTCGGAGTGCGCGTCGACGAGCGCCGAGGAGTCGAAGGCGCCCCATCCGGTCGGGTTCTTGCGTCCGGACACCTCGTCGGTGCCGCTGATGTGGGCGACCTGCTTGTTCTGGATCAGGTCGAAGATGCGGTACTCGAACGGGCCGCTCCGGTCGCCATCCTCATTGAGGCCCTGACCGGCGTACAGCAGCGGATATCCGCGGGGATCGATCGAGCCGGTGCCCTTGAACCCCCACTGACCCTCCATCGGGGGTTTGGTCTCCTGTCCGGTCGCCAGGTCGAGGCGGTACACGTGCCCGTCGAACACCGGGTAGATCACTTCGGTGAAGTTCGGGTCGGAGACCTGGCTTGCGCTCAGGCTCATCGCGGCCTTCGTGGCCTGTGGCCAGTTCACCAGGAGCGGCTGGCCGGTCCAGCCGGCACCGGGGAAGTAGCTCCCCTCGGCGTTGACGGCGCCGATGTCGTGCGTCCAGGCGATGCTCATCGTCTTGGTGGTGAGATCTGCCTGCCCGTAGGTGGGGGCGGTTCGAGCGTTGTTGCCGCGCCACGCCAGGACGCCGGGAACCGTCGTGTAGTCGGACGGATCGCCCCAGGAGACGGGCTCGGCGGCGGTGTGGTCGGTGAGCGGGGTGGAGTTCTGGTCGAACACCTGCCAGGAGATGTCGCCGTCGGTCCCCAGGAGCGGGCGCGTCGCGCTTCCCTCGGCTGTGCGTCCCGGGGGTGTGTACCCGGGGAGTTGATCCAGGGGGATCGGCGTCCGATCGAACGAGGCGCCGCCGGGGGCGATCCCGGCGTGGGGCCGGGTTCCGGTCGTGATCGGGTCGGTGCCGCATCCGGTCAGCGTCAGGACGCCGAGGACGATCAGACCGGCGAGCGCTCGCGTCGGACGTTTCCCGAACCGTTCCATGCCTGCTTCCTCTCCTGGGACGTCCCCAGGTCGCCGCTGTCACCCTACCCACGCGCGCTGACGCGGCCGGACGGGGTGGGCGTGGGCCGCGCGGCGGCGTGCCGCTCAGTCCTCGACGGCCTAGACCTCAGTCCTCGGCGGAAGAAGCTCAGTCCTCGGCGAGCACAGGCTCAGTCCTCGGCGAGCGGAGGCCCAGTCCTCGGCGAGCGGAGGCTCAGTCCTCGGCGGACGGCGGACGGCGGACGGGGGACGGCGGACGCCCGCGGGCCGGACCGGGGGGATCCGACGCCGCGGGCGTCCGTCATGCGGGGGAGACCGGTTGCGGTGACTGGCCGGGGCCGCACCGCAACCGGGTGGTTACTGCGCCAGCGGCTGGCGTCCGATCGTGCCGACCAGGGACGCCCGGTACTCGGGGGCACCCAGCGCCTCGATGGACGCGTCGATCTCGGCCAGACGCTCGGCCAAGCCGAGACGCGTGGCCGTCTCGCGGTTGGGATCCTGACCCAGGAAGTGCCGCAGATCGTGGGCGCTGCGCTCCTGGTGGGCCAGTTCCTCGTCGCGCTTGGCGTCGAGGCGGGCGGCGTACCAGTCGGAGCCGAGCACGGACTCGCGGCTGAACTGGTCACGGAAGGCGGCGTCGTCGAGGGTGAGCCCCTCAGCCGTCGTCCCCGTCTCCATGATCTCCAGCAGGCCCTTCAGCGGCGGGATGGCCGCCGAGACGGTGCCGTCGTCGAAGTAGGCCTGCGCGACCCGCTGGTGGGTCTTGACGATGATCGCCATCGACTCGGCGAAGGTGTCCATGTCCTGCAGTTCCGGCTTGAGCATCGGCGGCGTGAACACGACGTCCGGGTGCAGGAAGATCCGGCCGAAGAACTGCGTCGTGAACGCCTCGTTCATCCGGTAGCCCAGACGGCTCGCCAGCACCTTCTCACCGTTGTGGTCGAAGTCGGCCATCCGCTCCAGGTAGCCGTTCTCGATCAGCGACCGGGCGTCCCGCTCGGCCGGGGACATCCGGGAGAAGATCTCCGGCACCAGCAGCGAGAAGTCGTGGTCGATCCGCATCTTCGGGCCGATGGTGCCCGCCGAGGAGAGCCAACCGTCGTAACCGGTCAGCGCGAAGCTGAGGAACGCGGCGTTGAGGTCGTAGATGGCGGGCAGGGCGTTGAACGGCCCCTTCGTCATCGCGCCCTCGGACCCGGCACCGGTCGTGGACGGGGACTTGCCCGTCATGGAGCTGATGAACTCCATGAACAGCTCCGGCAGTTCCATGTAGTGCAGCGGGTTGTAGGTGCACAGCGGCGGGACGCCCGGCTCGGCCGCATTGTTGCGGCGGCCCGCGGCCACGATGTCGACCGGTGCCAGGCACTGGTCGCTCAGCGACACCCGGCGCAGCAGGTGCAGCGCCACGTCGGCGGACGCGGTCGCCTCCGGGTTCGACAGGTCGGGACGCACCTGCAGGTACCGCGGGTTCTTCGACCGCTTGCCGTTCACGAGCCGCGGCTCGGCCGAGCACGCGAAGTACTCCGGCGACGTGCCGTCGGGCAGGGACGCCGCCTGCTCGATCAGGTCAGCCATCGGCTCGGTGAACTCCGACTGCGCCTGGACGTCCTCCACCATGGCGCGCGCGTCGGCGTGCGTCAGCGGCTGGAAGTTCGAGATGAACGTGCCCGGACGGGCCATGTCCTTCTCGGTCTGCTTGTCGTAGCCGCGGTGGATGGCGTCGTCGGGACGCTGGAACAGCAGCCGCTCGCAGTTTTGGACGACCTTACGGGACAACTCGGGGGACACCTCCGCCGCGGGCAGCGTCGCACCCGGCACCACCGTGGACGCGGTGATGTCGTCCTCGGACTGCACCTTGGCGGCGGCGGAGAAGTCGGGGCGCAGGCTGAACAGCCGCCACGACCCGTCGGCCTCGAAACCGACGCGCAGGTAGTTGGCGACGATCTCGGCGCCATCCAGGCGGACCTCGTTGCCTTCGCGGCCGTTCAGCATCATGACGCTGAAGTGCTTGCGCCACTCGGTGCCCCACTCGGGCTTGTAGAACCGCTTGACCGTGAACAGCAGTTCCTTGATGTGCTCGGGCAGCGTGGCCAGGTAGGCGTTGTGCCCTGCGGAGAACCGGCTGGACGGCGTGAACAGCTTGATGACCGAGCCCAGCGAACGCTCCGGCGACAGGATGCCGCGGTGATCGACCCCGTTGCGAGCCGGGTTGGCGAACCGGTCGGTGTACTCGCCGTCGATCAGGGCCTGGACCTGGTCCATGTCGGCCTCGAAGTCGGCGGTGTAGACCGTGCCGAACACGAAGGCGTCCAGGATCGACTTGCTGATCTCCGACTTGCCGCCGCCGGACACCGTCGCGGGCTTGTGGCAGTGCGTCGGCGTCGGGACGGTGCCGACCAGGTGCCACTGACGGCGGTCGGTCTCGCGATGCTTGGCGTGCACCCGGTAGCCGTTGGGCAGCATGTAGGTGTGATCGGCGAGCAGCGCGATGCTGCTGGTCCCCTCGGCGGTCGGCCAGCTGATGGTCTGCTCGCGCATCGAGAAGGACGCCCCGCGCGGCACCACGGTGATGTGCGGCCATGCCCGCACGATGGCGTGGCCCTCAGGCTGGACGTCGAACGCCTCGGGATCCCGGGCGACCGCGTCGGCCAACTCGTAGCCCTCGGGCGTCCGGTCGTCGACCCAGTCGGTGCCCAGGTTGTAGGCCGGGAACACCACGGCGCCGCCGGCGTGCTCCTCCTCGGCGTTGCCGTACAGGTTCGCCGCGTAGGAGATCTGGGTCTTGACCTCCTTCTTGCAGTAGCCGAAGTAGTTGTCGGCGATGACGGTCGCGATGACGCCGCGGGCGTCACGCAGGCACAGCTTGAACGCCTGGCCGCCGTTGTAGCGCTCGTCCTCGGTCGTCCAACACTGGCCGTCGCGCTTCTGCCGCTCGGTGGCCTCGCTGACGTGGGGCATGCCCAGCGCCTTCTTGGTGAGCTTGGTCAGGTGCGGGGCGAGCACGACCAGGCCGGTGTGGCCGGTCCAGTGCTCGGGATCCAGCGAGGAGTCGTTCTCGGGCAGGTACGGATCCCCGGCGTTGCCGAAGATGGACTCGACGAAGTCGAGGTTGGCCACCATGCCACCGGGCACGATGAAGCGGACCTCGAGGCTCTTCTCGGTGGTCACCCCGTCGACGTGGGGGACGACGGTGGGACGCAGCAGCAGCGACACGAAGCACTCGGCCGGGCGTTCGGCGTCGGAGGACCACGGCAACTGCAGGGCCTCGGCCGGCGCGTCGAACGCGGCGGCGAAGATACGGGCAGCGACATCGCGATCGACGGCGATCTTCTCGTCGGGGATCGGCAGCCCGCCCTCGGCGAGGTGGAAGACGCCCGCGGTGGTGCGGCGGTCGTTGGCGGGGTTGTGCAGGACGCCGTTGAGGAGCCGGTAGCTCGACAGCAGTTCCGAGCTGAACGCGTCACCGTGAACGGGGAGCGACAGTTCCCGAGCCATGCCGGGCTGGTCCAGGACCAGGGTGCGGCGGGGGAGTTGCGGTGAAGCGGAGGTGCCGCTGAGGAAGTCGTCCAAGAACGACTGGATCCGCTGATCGACGGGGCTCAGGCGCTCCGAGAGGCGGCGAGACATCTCGCGCTGGCGGGCCAGAAGCGGCGCGATGGTGCGGTCATTGGCCAAGTCGTCGGCATCCACGAGGGGCTGCCCGAGCAGGGCGAGTCGAAGGTTGATGGCGGCCGTAGAGGGAGCTTCCATATGACCATTTTCCCCTCTCAGGCCGGGCATGGGCGCATATTTCACAACGTTGGCAACCTCGGCCGCGCGTGGTTGCCCTGGCAAGGCGCGGTGATCTGGAAGACTGACGCAGGAGAGGAGTCCCGTGATGGCGCAGCCCCGCAGCATCGTCGTGTTCCACCCGACGTCCTACCGAGAATCCCGTGCGGTCGGTGAGCACTTCCGGGCAGGCGACGTCGTGGTGCTGGACCTGACGGCGATGGAGGCCGAGCCGATGCACCGGCTGGTCGATTTCGTGTCCGGGCTCGTGTTCGGGTTGCAGGGCAACATCGACCGGGTGAGCGCCTATGTGCTGGTTCTCGCCCCTCCCGGGGTCACGGCGATCGACGATGTCGAACACCTGACGGGCTCCTTCTACAACCAGAGTTGAGCCTGGTGGGGGCCACTCGGGTGACGCCCCGGGCGCCCGAGCGTCTCACCCCTTCGGCGTGGCAGCCTCCGAGGCCTGTCTGCGAATGGCGTCGAGCGCCTTGTTGAACGTGGCGGAGGTCTTGGAGGCACCCGCGACGACGTCGATGTGGGCGTCGTCGATGACCCTGCCCTCCACCACGCCGCGAATCGCCGCAACGAAGTCGCTTTGGAAGCGGGCCGACTGAGGCAGCAGCGCGTCGCCGGTGACGGTCGCGTCGGTGATGACGCCGTCGGCCACGGTGAGCGTGACGTGGACGGCGTCCTCCTTGACCGGGCCGTATCGCTCGCTGGCCGAATAGGTGCCATTCGCGTAGGGGCCGCTGATGCCGTCTCCCGAGTGGTCACCGCTCTCATCGGCGTCGCTGGCCCAGTAGGCCGGGTCCCCGCTGGAGCTGGCCGTGGCACGGGACGCGCGTCCGGCGTACTCATCATCGGCGGGGACGGCGGTCTGCGAGCAGGCGGCCAGGCCCGAGCCCACCAGGGCCGTACCGACCACCGCGATCGCGGCGAGCCTCCCCGCACGGGACGGGGCGGCGTCGGGGGAGGCCGACCGGGTCTGAGGGTTCGGTGTGGCCGTCATCGGGCGCCCGCGCTCAGATCCGAGCCCTGGCCGAGCTGGCTCGCCGCGGCGGCCTCGCGGGGCCGAATCGCGCCGGGCTCGTTGATCTGGTCGCTGACCAGGCGACCGTGGTCCAGGAGAATCTGGCGCTGCCCGCAACTGGCCACGTAGGCGTCGTGGGTCACGACGATCAGTGTCGTCCCCTCGGCGTGCATCTTGCGGAACAGATCCAGGGCCAGCTGCTCGTTCGCCTCATCGAGGTTGCCGGTCGGCTCGTCGGCCAGCACCAGTCGTGGCCGGTTGATCAGCGCGCGCGCGATGCACACCCGCTGCTGCTCGCCGCCGGAGAGCTGGCTGGGGAGGTGGTGGGCACGCTCGGCGAGGCCCACGTCGGCCAGTGCTGCCAAGGCCTCATTCTTGTCGGTCTTGGAGTGGTAGTACTGGGCCACCATCACGTTCTCGAGCGCCGTGAGGTGCGGGACAAGGTGGAACTGCTGGAACACCAGCCCGATCACGTTCGTGCGCACGGTCGTCAGCTGCGAGGCGTCGAGGGCGGCGAGATCGCGGCCCTCCAACAGCACCTTGCCCTCGGAGGGGGAGTCCATGCACCCGATGATGTTCATCGCGGTGGTCTTGCCCGAGCCGGAGGACCCGACGATGGACAGCCACTCACCCTCGGGGACGTCCAGGCAGAAGTCATCGAGCGCGCGCAGCGTCCCGTAGACCTTGGAGACGTGAGACAAGGACAAGAACATGGTCAATCCTCCCTGAGGACAACAGCGGGTTCGAAGCGAGAAGCCCGCCGGACGGGTGAGAAGGCGGCGAGCGCGGCGACCAAGGCGGCCACCAAGACGGAGCCGAGCGCCATCAGCGGCTCGAACCCGACGGCACGATTGAAGACGCCGAGTGAGACGATCTGCGCGAGTCCGTAGCCGATCGCCGTGCCGACGATGCCCCCCAGGAGGCCGTAGGCGATGGCCTCGGTACGGAACTCCCGGGCGATGTGCCGGTTGGAGGCTCCCAGTGCCTTGCGCAGCCCGATCTCTTGGCGACGTTCGGAGACGATGACGGTCATCGTGGTCGAGACTCCGACCAAGGTGAGTGTGAGCACGACGATCGAGACGACCCAGAACAAGGTCGTCAGCATGCTGATGATGCGCGTGTCCGCGGTCGTGATCTTCGAGACGGGACGAGCGGAGACAGTCGCATCGCTGGCCAGTACTTCGGCGATGACCTGATCCATCGACACGGCCGAGGTGTCGACCGAGAACTCCACGACATCCCAGCCACGTTCCTGCTGGGTCAGCGTCGCCACGTCGGCGACGGTGGTGTAGACGATCGCGTCCTCCTCGGCGCCCGTCTGCACGATGCCAGCCACCCGAAGCTGAACCTGGCGGGCGTTTGCGCTGCTGGTGCTGGTTCCGGTGAGCGAGTCCGAGGCGACCTGTTCGATGGTCACCACCGAACCGACCTGAAGTCCGGTGGCCTGGGCGACGTCCACCCCGACCAAGGCCTCGCCCGCCTGCGGCCAGCGCCCGTCCACGTCCCAGTGCCTGTTGAGGGACTCGGCCTGGGAAACCTCGATCCCCGCCAGCAGGTAGGGGGTGCGGTTGATACGTACGTTCTCGTAGCGGTAGCCGGCGGAGCGCGCAGGGACATCTCGGGTGACGACGCCGACGATGGCGTCGCCTTGCTGAGAGGTGATCTCGGCGTGAGCGTCGCCGGCGGCGACGGGGACCACCACCAGGTTCGCCCCGAACTGCCGGATCTCGGCGCTCATCTGGGCCGGCACCGCTAGGCAGACCGCCATGAGGCAGAACATCGTCGCAGCCCCGACCGCGGAGGAGACCACGGCCATGACCGCCCGAGAGCGCCGCCGGATCATCGCCGCGAACAGCATCCGCCAGAACATCATCTGATGCGACACCGTGCCCTCACCTCCGCCGTAACGCGGTCGCGGGCTCCAGGCGGAGGATCGATCGCATCGATTGCGCCGTCGCCGCCAGCAGGACGACTCCGATCAGGATCGCCACCAAGACATAAACCATGGGCCGCATCGCCACCAGGGAGCCGAACACGAGGTACCCGACGAGCTGGGCGAGCCCGGAGCCGATGAGGGCGCCCGCCACCGCCCCCAGCAGGCCGACGGCGCCGGTCTCCAGCAGAATGAGCCGGTTGATCGAGGTGGTGGTGGCGCCGAGCGCCTTGAGCAGGGCGAGTTCACTGGTCCGCTCCACCAGCGAAGCTGCGGTCAGCGACGCGATGGCCAGGGCCGCCGCCACGAGGGACAGCACCGTCATCAAGATCATCAGGGCTTGCGTCTTCTCCAGCACGCTGCCCTCCACGGCCGCCACCTGGCGCACCTGCTTGGCGACGGCACCGGGGACGACCTCCTCGATCTGATAGGTGATCGAGGAGGGGTACGCCGTGCAATACCAGATCTCCCACTCCGACCGGGTGAGGGCAGCGGGGTTGCGGGCCGCCTTCCGGGATAGGTCGTTCTCGGGGGTGGTCAGCGCCTTCACCTCGATGGAGCCGATCCGTCCCGGCTGGCCGACCACCGCCTGGAGGACGTCGAGGGAGACGTACGCGGCGTCGTCGTCATCGTCACCGGAGACGTAGGTGCCGACCACCTCGACGGTCCGGGTCTCGTTGCCGGAGCCGATCGTCATGGTGGCGCCGGTGCTCAGCCCGAGCGCGTGGGCCAGGTTCTGACCCACGACGGCCTGCGCTGCGCCATCGACCGGCCACGTTCCGTTCAGCGTCCACCAGGGGCGCATCGTGCTCACCCCGGCGACCGTCTGCTCGCCGGTGGCCAGGTCGAGTTGCTTGTCGAACCAGGTTCCGACCACGCGGGCCGTCGTGGTGGCGGGATCCGCTGCGGTGCCATCCCCGCTTGTCACCGAGACGTGCTGCGAGAAGGTGGGGGTGAAGTCGACGATGTTGTAGGCCCAGAAGATCGTCTTGATCCGGGGCACGTCGGCCTCGTCCAGTGAGGACGTGACGTCGGGGGCGTCTCCGGTCTGATAGAGGTCGGAGATGATGGCGTCCGCTTTGGGCTGGACGACGATGTTCGAACCGTAGGCGGTCAGCTCGGCGCTCAGCTTGTCCCCGACGTCGAACACGACGCCGAGCATCGCCACGGACACGGAGGTGGCCAGGGCCACAGTGGCGGCGATCAGCCCCCGTCGCCGCACCTGACGCCTCAGCGAGCGGCGCACCATCGTCAGCAACATGGGAACCACGCCCTTCCCGACGTGTCGTGACCTCGGGTGGGGATGGCGCTCATGCGAACACCGACGCGAGGGAGTCCAAGGTGGTGGTCTCGATCTCGATGGCGCCCAGCGACACGACGAAGTCCACCGGGATCGGGTTGCAGCCACCGCGGAAGCCAATCGTCGCCAGGTTGATGGCGACGTCGCAGGCCTTGCAGATGATCTTGCCGTCCCGCTCGAAGTACCCCACCGGCCCGCAGGATTCGCAGGCGTCCAACGCCACGCCGTAGGCGCCGCCGCTCTTGCGGACGATGATGAACCGCATGGCGGTGCCGTCGGCCGCGGTGTAGGCGTACCGGTGGAGGTGTCCGTCCTCGACGCTGGTGACGGGGATGGAGGCGCGGCCCTCGCGCAGGGTGAACGGCTCGGGCTCGGACAGCGTCACCTTCTGATCGAGTTGCTTGGCCCCGACGGTGAGGGTGAGGGTCACCAGGGCAAACCCCGCAGCGGAGGCCAGCACCCATCGACGGGTGTGGGTCGCGCTGGCCTGCGCCAGCCGTTCCTGGGCGGGATTCTCGGCCAGTGGACGCTCGCGCAGCGTGTGGGCCGCCGCGAGGAGCAGGGGGACCAGGAGCAGTGCGGACGCGAGGATCACGGCGAACGACTGCGAGTTCACGGCCCACGCGAGGAACCGGAACGCGGCACCGCTGAGCTGAATCCGGTGCGCGGCGTGCAGGAGTTGGAGCAAGGAGGTCAGGTGGACGAGGGCGGTGAGGGCGGCCAGCGTGACGGCCGTCCAGCCGAAGACGCGCTGGGGCGCCAGGGCACCGGCGCGCCGGAACACGTAGGCGACCAACCAGACGGCGCCCCACCCCAGCAGGAAGCCGAGCACGCGCAGCATCATGGTGGAGCTGGCGACGGTCTCGCCGGGCTCGATGAAACTCGCCAGTTGCAGGATCACATCGGGGCTGGCACGGAAGAACGTCAAGGCGATCGCGACGCACGCCACGTAGTTCGCCACCTCGAGCAGCCGCGGGTGCGCCGTGCTGTCCGGGGCGTCCTGCCAGGGCTGCCTGCGATCAGATCCAGCCCGCGGTGTCGTCCGGGCAACCCGCGCGAGCATGATCACCAGGGCGAGATCGACGGCGACGCAGGCGGTGAGGGTGACCAGGGTGATCGTCGTGCGGGATTCGAGGACGGCGGTCGAGCGGAGGATGGCGAACACGGCACCGGCCACCAGACCGAGCAGCGCGGCCAGGCGGCGATGACGACCGCGACCGGATCGGTCATGGTCGGTGCCCCCGCTGAGCGCGACCGAGCAGGCCGCCATCAGGAGGAATGGCAGTGCCATCCCGGCCACCACCGACACGAAACGCTCCAGCATTGCGCCCTTCCTCAACCTTGCTTGCGGATGCCACTGTCATGCGGGGCGGCGAGTCCCGTCTCGCGCAGCGCGAGAAGGGACTCGACCGCCAATGTCGTCCTCACCACTCCTGGGGCGTGTAGTTCCAGTTCCACGTGGCCTCGATGGGCGTGGTCCAGTAGCGGCCTTCGACGCCGGTCTCCGGATCGACGTGCAGCATCCAGCCGTTTTCCGCGGGGGAGTGGATCGAGAACGTCACCTTGTATTCACCCGCTTCGTCGAGCTTGACGTTCGCGCCGTAGTGCGGGCCGTCGGAGGCGTTCATCGTCATGAACGTGCCGCTGGAGACGACGTCGCCCGAGCTCGCCTGGGTGATCGAGTAGTCGACGGTGAGGCCGGGGATGAAGTCACCGACGCCGTAGCCGAGCTTGTTGTCGGCCATCGCCGCAATGTCGGCTTCCAGGTGGAAGCTCGACTGCGAGGCGGACAGCCCCATCCCGGAGGGCTCCATGTCGATGGGCTGGAAGTACACCCCTGCGACACTGAGCGGGAAGAGCTCCTGGTCGTCGCCGATCGGGAACTCCTCGAATCCGGCCGCGTCGCTGGTAGCGGCCGTGGTGGCCCCGGTGGCGGCGGACGTGCTGGTCGGCGCAGGGGCGGAGGCGCTCGAGCAGCCAGTCAGGGCCAGCGCGAAGGCGAGGGTCAAGGTGCCGGTCGCGGCTGCGATGCGGCGGGTGCTGATTGACATGTCAGGTGTCCATTTCATTCGGTGGGGGCCCGCGAGGGCCGGGCGGTGGGGAAGGACCGGGGGAACCCCCGGGGTCTAGGAGTCGTGTGGGGTGGTGCCGGTGATCGCCCCGGCAGCGGCAGCGCCGTCGGCCGCCGGGCTGGCAGCGGCGTCGGCGGGTTGGGTCGGCATCGGGTCGCCCTCGGACGGGCGTGGAGCGGGGCCGGAGCGTCGCATGCGCAGAATGGAGATCGTGGCCAAGACGGCCAGCGCCACCAGTGCGAGCCCCTGCGCCAGGAGGGTCTCGCGATAGGGATAGAGGCCGATGAAATCGACCGTGGGCATGCCGGGCAGGTAGGTGCCGCTGATGACGTCGCCCTCGATGAAGGAGTGAATACCGCCTCCGGCGAACACCACCACGAGCAGCGCCATGAAGATCGACGTGACCGAGAAGAACTGCCGGACGGGGATCTTCACCGACGTGACGCGGATCAGCACGAACACCAGGAACAGGACGACCGCCGCCGCGGCGAATCCGGCCAGGAATCCCACGCCGCCGTCGGATCTCGATCCGATCAGCGCCTGGTAGAGCATGACCGTCTCGGCCCCTTCGCGGAACACGGCGAGGAAGGCCAGTCCCGTCAGGGCGCCGACTGATCCGCTGGACAGCGACTGGCTGGTCTTGTCCTTGATGTACGCGTTCCAGGACGATGCGGACGACTTGGTCAGCATCCAGTTGCTCGTCAGCAGCAGCATGACCATGGCGATCATCGCCGTGACGCCCTCGAGCATCTCCTGGCGAGCGCCCGCGGCGTCCAGCACCACGTTGAAGACGAACCACACCGCCACCGAGGCGGCCAGCCCTGCCAGCACCCCGAGGTAGATGTAGCGCACCTTGTCGCGCTGTCCTGCCTTGACGAGGTAGGCGATCAGCGCGGCGACCACCAGGATCGCTTCGAGGCCTTCTCGCAGCAGGATGAGGAAGGACTGGCCGAACGCGCTGGTGAAGAACGAGAGGAATGGGCTGACGTTGTCGGCCGCACCCCCGTCGAGGGCGGCGGCGTCCTCCAGCAGCATCGACTGGAGTGCCTCGACGTGCTGCGTGATCTCGGCGAGGGGCGCCTCCGCGATCATCGCTTTGCGGCTCGTCTTGAACTGGTTCTCCACTTGCGAGACGCGGTCCCCGGAGATGGCCGACATCACGGTGCGTTCGAAGCCGAGCTTCTCGTAGTACTGGTAGTAGGCCTGGTTGACGAGCTCGGAACCGCCGCGGGCGTCGCCGTTGGCCACAGCCGTGAGGGCGTTGTCGAGCAGGGCGTTCATCGTGGCGGCGACTTCGCTCCAGGTGGCACTGCCGCGTCCCTGCGAACTGTTCTGCTTCTGAGCGTCCAACTGCTCGCGCTCGGCTTGGGTCTGGGCCTGGAGGGCCGCGGCGTAGTCGCGGGGACTGGCCAGACCGGGGGTGGCGTCGAGCTGAGCCGCCGCCTCGTCGACCGAGGCGGCCAGAGCATCGACCCCGGCGCCGAGCGTGTCGCCGCCGTCAGCCCGCAGGGCGACGCGACGCAGCTCGGCGAACTTCTCGCTGTGAGTCGATTGCACCTCGGCGCCGAGGTTCTCGGAGATCGCGCGGGCCAGATTGGACGCGACGTAGTCGGTGTTGAGCGCCCGGGCGATGGCGGCGGCGGCCCCGGCGGTGTTGCCCGCGGCATGCTGGGTGACGGCGCTCGTCAGATCTGCGCGAGACTGCTGGGCCACCTCCGCCCAGGTGGACTTGTCGCTGAGTCCATCTGCCAGGGCGTGGGTGGGGAGGGAGAGGGCTGCGACGAGGATGCACAGCAACACGGCTAGTGGCAGCGTGATGCGCCGTGGCAAACGCCGGACGACGAGTCGTCGCGTGGCAGTCATGTGTGGTCCCTCCGGCCCAGAGCGGGTCTGCTCGATTCATTGCGTGGGCAGGTAAGGCTTACCTTAGTCCTGGCGGGGGCCGCGCGCGGGTCGTTTGCCAGTTCGATACGGGCAACCGGATCGGCGCCGGGTCACCCAGGGGAGAGGGAGCAGGCATGCGCTGGGAGTTTGAGGCGACGGGGACGCTGTGGGCGATCACCACGGCCCGTCCCTTGCCGCGCTCCCTCCAGCGTGCGGTGACCGAGCACGTCGAGGGTTTCGAGGCGGCGTGGTCGAGGTTTCGCCCCGACTCCTTGGTCTCTCGTGCGGCGAGCGCTCGAAGCGGGGGGACATATCGCCTGCCGGCCGGGTCGGGCCCCATGCTCGATCTCTACGACCGTCTGCACGCCCTCACCGGGGGGCGGCTCGATCCCCTGGTCGGTGGAGATCTGGTGAGGCTGGGCTACGACCCTCAGTACTCGTTCGTGGTGCACGAGGCCCCCGACGATCCCGGCAGTTCCCGCCTGGTGCGGCTGAGTTGGGCGCAGACCGTCACGCACGTCGGCGACGAGATGACCCTGCGGACCCCGGTGCTGGTCGACGTGGGCGCCGTCGGCAAGGGGCTCCTGGTCGACCAGGTGTCCGATCTGCTCCTGGCGGCGGGGTGCCCCACGCACGTGGTCGACGGATCCGGGGATCTCCGCGTCCGCGGCGGTCGCACGGTGTGCGTCGGGCTCGAGGATCCCGACGCGCCCGGCCGCATCGTCGGGTCGGTGGAGGTGCGCGAGGGCGCGATCTGCGCCTCGGCGACGACGCGGCGCGCGTGGGGGGAGGGATGGCACCACATTCTGGTCGGGCTCACCGGTCGGCCCGCCCGAGGGGTGAGCGCCTCCTGGGTCCTGGCCCCGACCTGTGCGAAGGCCGACGGGTTGTCCACGGCACTGTTCCTGGCCGAGCCCGATGCACTCGCGGAAGGCTTCGACTTCGACTTCGCCCTGCTGCGGTCTGACCGTTCCGCGCTCATCTCGCGGACGTTTCCCGGTGAGTTGTACCTCGCCTGACGGTGAGCCCGCATCGCGTCCTGGACCCGTCGCAGACGCCGTGGCAGACGGAAGGGAGGGTTCGCACGGCCGCCACAGCCCGAGCGTGCGGTGGCCAAGACTCTCAACCCAACCCTGAGGATTGATCAGATTTCCTTTGACGTTCTCTCAGGATCGCTGGCAACGTTGCCTCACGTCACCTGAGGAAGGATCCCAGCCATGCTCGGCTCTCGCATCGCGCTACGTACGGCGGTCACCAGCGCGCTGACGGGCGCCGTCATGTTCACCGGCCTGGTCATGTCCGGCCAGGCGCAGGCGTTCGATGAGGCTGTCTGGGATCGGGTGGCGCAATGCGAGTCCAGCGGCAACTGGTCGATCAACACGGGCAACGGCTACTACGGCGGCCTGCAGTTCAGCGCGTCCACGTGGCGCGCGTACGGCGGTGCCACGTACGCCCCCTACGCTCACCAGGCCACCAAGGCTCAGCAGATCGCCATTGCGCGCCGGACCCTGAACTCTCAGGGTCCGGGCGCCTGGCCGGTGTGCTCCAAGCGCGCCGGGCTCACCAAGACCAACGGCGGGGCGGACGCCAACGCCCAGCCCACCGGCGCGTCGGCCGGGTCCGGCTCGTCTTCGTCGTCGGGCACGGTGCAGGCCAGCGGCACCTTGGATCGCAGCACCATCGTCGCCATGCAGAAGTGGGTCGGTACGACCGCCGACGGCGTCTGGGGGCGCAAGACCACCCAGGCCCTGCAGGCGAAGGTCGGGGCCCGCGTGGACGGCGTCCGCGGTCCGGAGACCACCCGCAAGACCCAGGCCGTGGTGGGGGCGACCACCGACGGTATCTGGGGTTCCAAGACCACCCGGGCCCTGCAGGAGTACCTGGCCAAGCGGGGCTGACGCGTGGGCGGCGGGGATCGCCCGGAACGTTCCCTGACGTCGCCCCGAACCCCCTAGTCGTGCGACGATCGACCGCGCATGCTTGAGGCATGACCGATCCGAACGCCCAGAATCAGCAGAACAGCCCCCAGGGCAGCAACCCGTGGGCGAACCCGATGGACGCGCCCCCGCCGTTCCCCGACGCCGGGGTCGGTTCCCGCTCCGACAACCCCTACACCGCCAACCCGTACGCCGCCGCGCCGATCAACCAGTACTCGTCCGGCTCCGGCCGCAGCCCCTATCAGCGCCGCCCCGATGGCGATGATCGCGTCTGGGCCATGCTGGCCCACTTGTCCGCCCCGATCGCGGCGATCGTGTCGGCCGGGTGGCTGACGTTCCTGGGACCGCTCATCGTGTGGTTCGTGAAGCGGGACTCGTCGCCCTTCGTCCGCAACGCGGCAGCCGGTGCGTTCAACTTCTCGTTGACGATGGCGCTGTTCAGCATCGTCGGCTGGATCCTGAACTTCACCGTCGTCCTGTCCATCATCGGCATCCCGATGGTGATTATCGGCGCTCTCGGTGCCATCATCCTGGGCGTGTACGGCGCCCTGAAGGCCTGGAACGGCGTCCCCTACACCTACCCCTGGCAGTTGCGCATCCTCAGCTGAGGAACGCAGACCCACCAGGGACAGCGGGGGCCGAACGCAAGCGTTCGGCCCCCGCTCTGCGTCCCCCACCTCCGCCGAGGACTAAGGCTGCATGCGCCGAGGACTGGGGCTGCACCCGCCGAGGACTGAACCTCACCCCGGCGAGGACCGAGGTTGCACCCGCCGAGGACTGAGCCTCACCCCGCCGAGGACTGAGGTTTCCCTGGTCGAGGGCCTCAGTTCACCTCCCGGTACAGAGGAAGACGGGGCGAGCGCCGTGAGTGGCGGTCCTGGGCGGCATCATCCTCAGTCCTCGACGTCCCCAACCGCAGTCCTCGGCGGGTTCGAGGTCTGCGGCACGGTGAACCCGAGTCCTCGGCGCCCGGAGGTTCAGTCCTCGGCTCCCTGGGGTTCAGTCCTCGATGCACGCAAGCTCAGTCCTCGGCGTCGTGAGGTTCAGTCCTCGGCGTGGTGAGGCTGAGTCCTCGGCGCCCGGAGGTTCAGTCCTCGGCGGGTGAG
The DNA here is from genome assembly GCF_036744435.1 of Propioniciclava sp. Taxonomy (NCBI): domain Bacteria; kingdom Bacillati; phylum Actinomycetota; class Actinomycetes; order Propionibacteriales; family Propionibacteriaceae; genus Propioniciclava; species Propioniciclava sp. Next base: position 21,347 of record NZ_DAIOIA010000006.1, read on the forward strand.
GCTGAGTCAGGCGGGGAGGTGGCGGCGGGGGGCCATCCGGGCACCCCGTCTAGGGTGTCCCGCCCGGGCCAGTTCGAGGAGCCGCTGGACGCGGTAGCGATGGCCTGCGTACGGGGCCAGCACCTCCAGCATCGCGGCGTCGTCGCGTTCCTCCCCGAGCAAGGCGTAGGTGATCGAGCGGGCGACGTGGAAATCGCCGACGCTCACCGCGTCCGCGTCGCCGTGGGCGCGCTGCCGGATCTCCGCGGACGTCCAGGCGCCGACACCCGGGACGCTGCGCAGTCTGCCGCCGGCCGCTGCGGGATCCGTCAGCGTGCGTTCCAGGGCGGGGGCGACCCGCGCGAGCCGCTGCAGCGTGTCGGAGCGGGCGCCGTCCACGGGTAACCGCAGCCACTCCCAGGAGGCGACGCCGCGCAGGCGCTGCGGCGACGGCGGGACGCGCAACTCGAGGTCGGCCCCCGGCCCCGGGGCCACCTCCCCGAATCGACGAAGCAGCCGCCGGTAGCCGGTGAACGCCTCCTGACCGGTCACCTTCTGCTCCAGGACGGCGGGCACCGCCGCGGCCCAGACGATCCCGCCGCGCCCGACCCGCAGGTGGCGATGGGACCGCCAGGCGGACGCCAGCACCGGATGCTGGGGCTCGAACCCGGCCACGTCGTCGTCAGCGCCGAGCATCCGGGGCAGTTCCTCCAGCACCCACGCTGCGCCCTCGCCCCAGGCGGACGCCTCCACAGCCTCCCCGGCGACGCGGACCCGCAGCGTCGCCGCCCCCGCGGGGGTGGCCAGCGCGCGCCAGTGCGCCCCGGTGACGATGCGGTACGACGGGTCGCCAGTACCGCGTCGCCACGCGGACCACGACTCGGTGAGATTCACGGGCCACGGCGGACGCCAGATGCGCTGCTCGGCCGTCACGCGGTGGCTCCACTTGGTGTGCCAGCGCCCGTGGCGTGCGGCCCGACGCGCTGCTCGGCGGTCATAGGGACGCTCCTCCGAGGGTGTTGATCAGGGTCACCGCGGCCACCGCCGCCAGGAGGGCGGCGAAGGCGAAGGTCAGCGTCGAGGGGCGTGCCCGGACGGCCAGCGGTCCGCCGGCGAGACCTCCTAGGGCGCTGCCCGCGGTGAACAGCAGGGTCAGGGGCCAGTCGAGGGTGACGTCGGTGCCGAGGCGTCCGGCGAGCCCGGCCAGGGACGCGAGCACCATCGCCACCAGCGACATCGCCGTCGCCCGACGCATCGGGACGCGCAGCACCAGCACCAGCAGCGGCACCATCAGGAAGCCGCCGCCGACGCCGAAGAACCCGGTGAGCAGGCCGGTCAGCAGCCCGACGCCGACCGTGCTCACCCACAGCCGGGTCGAGGGAGGGGGCAGGGTCAGGTCGGCGTCCTTCTCGTCGCCGCGCGCTTCGGCACGCCGATCCGCGATCCCCTGGGCCAACATGGCGACGGCGACCGCCGCGAGCAGGACGCCGAAGAGCAGCATCAGCGAAGAGCCGTCGACCAGCAGCGACAGGCGCGAGCCGACCAGCGAACCGGCGACGGTGACGCCGCCGAAGGCGAGCGCTCTGCCCCAGGGCACCAGGCGCTCGCGGACGGGGAAGATCAGCCCGGTCATGGCGGTGAACCCGACGATGACGAGCGAGCTTGCGGCGGCGCTGTGCGGAGGCTGCTGGAGCGCATACACGAGGATGGGCACCGACAAGATGCCGCCGCCGGCCCCTAGCGCGCCCACCACGAGACCGACGAGCAGGCCGATCAGGATCGGCTCCAGGAGGCTCACGGTTTCCCATCCTAGGCCGGTCGTTCGACCGGGCCCGCGACCATGTGGTCGGATGGGGGCATGGCGGAACAGGGGTTGCCGGTCACGGTGCGGATCCAGGCGCGGTTGCAGGATGACCAGCGGGCCGAGGTGATCGACGCGTTGTTCGAGGCGCTGCTGGCCCGGGTCTCGCCGCCGTCGCGAGTGACGGGCTCGGAGTTGGTCGTCGGCGTCCATGGGGAGCCGCGGGCCGTGCTGGCGCACCTGGAGGTCGCGCCCGTCGACGCCGAGCGTGTCGTCGCCGCGATCCTCGACCTGGAGGACGGCCTGCCCCAGGGGTCCCGCGTCGAGATCAACGGGGCCAGCGCCCCGTTCGGGCGGCTGCAAGGCCTGGCCGTCTACCTCAACGGCACCCAGTTGGACGCCGACGCGTACACCCAGGGCGATCTGCAGGCCACCGTGGACGCGTTGACGCTGGCCGCGGGGGACGCCGGGACGCTGTGGTCGCACTGGATGGGGCCCGCCGAGACCGCGCTGTACTTCTACGGCGGCGACGCCGCCCTGCTGCGGACGCGTCTGGAGGCGGCCGCACCGGGCCTGCCGCTGCTGGAACGCTGCCGCTTCGTGGCGGTGGCCGCGCAGGACTGAGCCGGACGCCCACAGCTCGCGCTACCCTCGCGGCATGGCTGAGTCGCTCGGGGGCGCGGCGGTCGGGGAATCGCTGCTGTGCGCGGCGGTCGTCGTCCTGCTGATCGTGCTGGCCGGGGTTGCGGAGGCGCTGCGCCGCGCCCGTCGCCGGGCGGCCGAACTGGCTGCTGAGAACCGCCGTTGGCGGGCCCTGGCGATGGACCGCGCCGATCGGGTCGCCATCGTCAGCCACGAGTTGCGGACCCCCATCGCCCTCATCAGCGGGGCAGCCGAGTTGCTGCTGGACGGCACCGCGGGTGCGTTGAGCACGACGCAGCACGGCCTGGTCGACACCATCGACGTCAAGGCGTCGGAGGTACTGGCGCTGGCCGCCGATCTGCTCACCGACGCGAAGATCGACGCGGCGCTGTTCCAGTTCCGGGCGACCACCGTCGACGTCCGCCGGGTCACCACCGGCATCGTGCGCGATCTGCGCCACCTGTACCCCAACCGGATCACCTTGTCGGCGCGCGGGGCGTCGCCTCGGATCATGGGCGATCCGGATCTGATCCGGCAGGCGCTGACGAACCTGATCACCAACGCCGCCCGGCACGCCGGTGAGGAGGCGAGGATCGGGGTCACCGTCCGGCCGAACGAGGACGGCGTGCTCATCATCGTCTCCGACGACGGGACGGGGATGAGCCCGGAGCAGACCTCGGAGCTGTTCCGGCGGGGACTTGCGGGCAAGAGCGAAACCGGAAATGGTCTGGGCATGCTGATCACGCGGCGCATCGTCGAGCTCCATGGCGGCAGGTGCCTGGTGGATTCCGCGGTCAACGTCGGCACGACGATCCTGTGCAGCCTTCCGCGGCGCACCCCGGAGCGGGACGAACTCAGCGCGGACCCGGTCGCATGAGCGCCCCGCAGGCCGTGCTGGTCGTCGACGATGAGCCCCGCATGCGAACCATGCTTGAGCTGGCCCTCGGGGCTGCCGGCTATGCGGTGCGGACGGCCGCGGACGCGTCCTCGGCCTGGCGGGTGCTGCAGGAGGAGAGCATCGCGCTGGTGGTGCTGGACGTGATGATGCCCGGGGTGAGCGGGCTGGAGCTGTGTCAGCGGATCCGCGAGCAGGCGGCCGTCCCGGTGATCCTGCTCACCGCGCGCGACGCCGCCGCCGACCGCGTCGAAGGGCTGGAGGCGGGGGCGGATGACTATCTGGCCAAGCCGTTCAGCCCGCGTGAGCTGGTGTTGCGCGTCGGGGCGATCCTGCGGCGCACCTCGGGTCGGCAGCCGCAGCGCGTCGTCGGGACGCGGCGGGCGGTGGGGGATCTCAACCTGGACGCCGCGTTGTCCCTGGCCCGGCGTGGCTCCCGCGATCTTCACCTCACGCCGTCGGAGTTCCGGCTGCTGTGGCTGCTCACCGACGAGGTGGGTACGTTGGTCAGCACCGACCACCTGTTGGAGGCCATCGGGCACGACAGCGACCGGTGGGGCGGGCGGGCGGCGCTGCGCACGGCCATCTACCGGTTGCGCGGCAAGATCGAGGACGGCCCCGCCGAGCCTGCCATCGTGACCGAACACGGCCGCGGTTATCGTTTCGTCACCCCGCGGCGCGGAGCGTGACGAACATCACACAACCGTGACGTTCCCCCTAATCATCGCCATGGTCGACCCCGGGAGCCCGTTTCTACACTGAGGCCGCAGGGGGCCCAGTGTCGGGCCCCGATCGTCAAGGGAGTCGAACACATGATCAAGCGTGCATGGGGCGTTGTCGCGGGTACCGCGGCGTTGGCCCTCAGTCTCGGCGGCTGTGTCGTCAGCACCAGTGCCACCACCAGCCCGTCGGCCGGCGGGGAGAGCACCGCCCTGAGCGGCAAGCTCACCGTCGCCTGTGGCGCCATGGAGGAGGTGTGTGACGCCTGGACGAAGGCGTTCACCGCCAAGACCGGCGTGCAGACCTCGTTCGTCCGGCTGAGCTCCGGTGAGACCGTCGCCCGGCTTGCGGCGTCCAAGGCCGCCCCCGAGTTCGATGTGTGGCACGGCGGCCCGGCCGACGGCTATGGCGCGGCTGCGGGCCAGGACCTGCTGGAGAAGTACACCCCCGAGAACGCCGCCCAGATCCCTGAGAAGTACAAGGACGCGAACGGCTACTGGAACGGCGTCTACGTCGGCGCGCTGGGCTTCTGCTCCAACGCCAAGGTGCTCGCCGAGAAGGGCGTCGCCGTTCCCACCTCCTGGGATGCGTTGCTCGATCCGACGCTGAAGTCGCAGATCTCGACGGCCCACCCGTCGACGTCGGGCACCGCGTTCACGACGTTGTGGACGCAGGTCGTGCTGCGCGGCGGGGAGGACCAGGCCCTCGACTTCATGAAGAAGATGCACGCGAACGTGCTGCAGTACACCAAGTCGGGCACGGCCCCGGGCCAGATCGCCGGTCGCGGTGAGGTGGCCGTCGGCCTGGTCTTCAGCCACGACTGCGTCCTGTACAAGGAGCGGGGCATGACCGACCTGGAGGTCTCCTTCCCGGCCGAGGGCACCGGCTATGAGGTCGGCGGTGTCGCCGTCGTCAAGGGTGGTCCGAACGCGGCAGCCGCGAAGGCGTACGCCAACTGGGCGCTGTCGGCCGAGGCGCAGGAGATCGGCCCGACGGTCGGCTCCTACCAGCTGCCCACCAACCCTGACGCCAAGAGCGACCCTCGCATGGTCGACCTGAGCACCATCAAGCTGGTCGACTACGACTTCGAGAAGGCGGCCGCGGCCAAGAAGGAGCTCACCGCTCGCTTCGACGCCGAGGTTGCGGCGCAGCCGAAGTCATAACCCGATGACCACGAGCAACCCGGCGGCCGAGGCCGCCTTGGTACCTTCCGCCCGGACGCCGCGCGCCCGCGGGCGCCGCAAGGCCCTGGACGTGTCCACGGTCGTCGTGGTTGCCGTGGTCGTGGTGCTGCTGGCGATCCTGATCCTGTATCCGCTGGCGGCGATCTTCACCCAGGCGTTCAGCCCTGAGGGGCTGAAGGTGATCACGACCGTCATCACGTCGGCGGTCAACCGGCAGATCGTGTGGAACACCTTCGTCCTGGGGGTCCTGGTCGGCGTCCTGGGAACGCTGTTGGGGTTCCTGCTGGCGTACGTCCAGGTGAAGGTGGCGTTCAAGAACAAGCGGCTGTTCCACATCCTGTGCCTGCTGCCGGTCGTCTCCCCGCCGTTCGCGGTGGCGACCGCCATCATCACCTTGCTGGGGCGCCGCGGCATCATCACCCACGGCCTGCTGGGGCTGGAGACCAGCATCTACGGGCTGCCCGGCCTGACGCTGGTGCTGGTGCTGTCGTTCTTCCCCGTGGCCTACATGAACTTCAAGGGCATGCTGGAGAACCTCGACCCGGCCCTGGACGACGCGTCCTCCAACCTGGGCGCCTCGGGGTGGCAGACCTTCTGGCGGGTGACCCTGCCCATGCTGGTGCCGGGCTTCGCGGCGTCGTTTTTGCTGTTGTTCGTCGAGGCGATCGCCGATCTGGCGAACCCGCTGGTCATCGGTGGCGATTACACCGTGCTCGCCTCGCGCGCCTACATCGCCATCACGGGCGAGTACGACGTGTCGGCGGGCGCCGCCTACTCGATCGTGCTGCTGATGCCTGCCGTGCTCGTGTTCGTCGTCCAGCAGTACTGGGTCAGCCGGACCAGCACCGTCACCGTCACCGGGAAGCCCGCGGGCAAGCCGCGCCTCATCCACGACCCTCGCGGACGCATCCCGCTGCTCGTCGTCGGGGTGGCGATCCTCGCGGTGGTCGTCAGCATCTATCTGACGGTCGTCGTCGGCGCTTTCACGAAGATCCTGGGAGTCAACAACGAGTTCACGCTCGACAACTTCCGCTACGTGCTCAGCGGCATCGGCAACGAGTCGATCCTGGACACGACGCTGCTGGCGATCATCGCCACCCCGATCGCGGGGGTGCTCGGCATGGTGATGGCCTGGCTGATCGTCCGCAAGGTCAAGCGGGGGTCCGGGCTGCTGGACTTCCTCGGCATGCTCGGGCTGGCCGTGCCCGGCACCGTGGTCGGTATCGGCTACGCGATCGCCTTCAACACGCCGCTTCAGTTCACCGTCGGCGGCACGACCATCCAGGTGCTGCCCGCGCTCGGCGGCGGTGCGGCGATCTTCGGCGGCGCGATGGCGATCGTGATGGTCTACATCATCCGGTCGCTGCCGTCGGGGCAGCGCTCCGGGATCGCGGCCTTGCAGCAGATCGATCCGTCCATCGATGAGGCGGCCGCCTCGCTGGGCGCTGAGAGCTTCACGACGTTTCGCACCATCACGTTGCCGTTGATCCGGCCCGCCTTCCTGGCCGGCCTGATCTACGCGTTCGCCCGGTCGATGACGACCTTGTCGCCGATCATCTTCATCACGACGCCCTCCACCAAGATCATGACCAAGCAGATCCTCGCCGAGGTGGACGCCGGCCGCTTCGGCAACGCGTTCGCGTTCTGCGTCCTGCTGCTGCTGATCGTCGTCTCGGTCATGGGCGCCATGAGCTTGCTGTTGCGGGGACGCAACGACGTCCGCACCCAGATTGGAGCTGGAGCATGACCACCACCGACCGCCACCACGATTCCGGGCGGATCGTCCTGACCGACCTGGTCAAGGAGTTCTCCGGCCGCGACGGCGCCACCCGCGCCGTCGACGGCATCGACCTGGAGACCCAGCCCGGTGAGTTCGTCACGTTGCTGGGGCCGTCGGGCTGCGGCAAGACCACGACGCTGCGGATGGTCGCCGGGTTCGAGACGCCGACGTCGGGGGACATCCTGCTCGACGGGGCCGACATGACCCGGCTCACCCCCGACAAGCGCCCGATGTCGATGGTGTTCCAAAGCTACGCGCTGTTCCCGCACCTGTCGGTGCGCGACAACGTCGCCTACGGGCTGAAGCTGCAAAAGCTCGGCAAGGAGGCGATCACGGACGCCGTCGACAGCGCCCTGACCTCGATGGATCTCGTCAAGCTCGCCAACCGGGCGCCCAATCAGCTTTCCGGCGGGCAGCAGCAGCGCGTCGCCCTGGCCCGGGCGATGGTGATGCGACCGAAGGTGCTGCTGTTCGATGAGCCGCTGTCGAACCTGGACGCGAAGCTGCGCGTCCAGATGCGCACCGAGATCCGCAACCTGCAGCAGAAGCTGGGCATCACCGCCCTCTACGTCACCCACGACCAGGACGAGGCGATGTCGCTGTCGGACCGGATCGTCGTGATGAACAAGGGCCGGATCGAACAGGTGGGGACCCCGGAGGAGATCTACCGGCGTCCGGCGACGGTGTTCGTGGCCGACTTCATCGGCTCGGCGAACTTCCTCGACCCGGTCGGAGTAACCGTGCTCGGAGACCGCGCCCGCGTTGATGTCCTGGGTAGCCAGCGCGAGCTCCACGCCGCGCCGGGGGCGGCGGAGGCGGCCGCGCACGTGGTGCTGGTGCGTCCCGAGTCGGTGCAGTTGCGGCGCAGTTCGGCCGAGGCCGCCGACGGGGAGTCGGTGCTGGGGGGACGCGGGCGTGTGCTTCGAGCCGTGTTCTACGGTTCGATGGTGGAGTACGAGATCGACACCGACGCGGGCACCATCATCGCCGTCGTGTCCGATCCGGATCCTGAGGAGATTCTCGCCGAGGACGATCTGGTGGAGGTGGACTTCCCGCGCGATCGCGGGTGGTTGCTTCCTGCCTGAGCGTTCCGGGTGACTGAAGCCTGCACGGGGGAGACGAGCCCGGCTCGACGTGAGACGTCGAGCCGGGCATCTGTCTGGGTGGAACTCACTCCGTGGTGGTCTCGGGCTCTTGCCCGGCCAGCGCCGAGTAGAGGTCGCTGCGGGCCTGCGTGAGGATCGCGGCGATGCGCTGCAACTGCGCGGGGGAGGCTGCGCGGGCGGCGTGCCGGACAGCGCCGTTGAGTTCGTGCATCAGGGCCGGGAGCTCGATGCCGGATGCGTCGGCGTCGGCGAACGGGTCGCTCCAGGAGGCCTGGTGCTCGGTCACGTAGGCGGTACCTGCCTCGGTGAGCGTGGCGAGCTTGCGGCCGTCGGCCTGCCCCAGGGTGATGAGGCCCTCATCGACGAGCGCTGACAGCGTGGGGTAGATCGCCCCCGGGCTGGGGGTCCAGCGGCCGCCTGAGCGTTCGGTGATGGTCTGCATGAGCTGGTAGCCGTGCATCGGCTCTTCGTTCAGCAGACGCAGGATGGTGGTGCGGACATCGCCGCGTGCGGCGCGACCGCCTCGAGGGCCGCGGCGTCCACCGCGATGCGGGCCGCGGGGGCCGTCCTCGTCGCGTCCGCCGCGGGGGTCGGAGCCTGAGGGGCCGCGGAACGGCCCGCCGAATCCGGGGCGGCCGTCGAAGCCACCGCGGTCGAAGCCGGGTCGGGTGTCGAAGCCGTCGAAGCCGGGATGACCCTCGAATGTCTCGGGGTCGGGGCGTCCCATGGTCGGATCGAACCGGGGTCCGTCGAACCGGGGGCCGCGGCGGCCTCGCGGGCCGCGCTGGGAGCGCGGGTCGTTGTCGTCGCCGCGTGCTGCGTAGTGATCGTGGTTGTGCGTCATGGTGGTTCCTTTCGTGTGTCGTTCACCATGACAGTAACGATATATCGCAATGTGTCGCAATGCAACCCCCTGTGGTGCCCGAGGAGGTGGATGGCCGCCGATGCCCGGCCATGCCCGCCGGGCCGCTGTCTGGAGGAGCCGTTACCGTGAGCCCCGGGGCGTGCGCATGGGCGGGCCCGTGGAAAGGGGCGGGGATGGCTGCGAGAAGGGCTGCGGTGGCGGAGCCGGTGATCGAGGAACTGCGTCTGGGCGTCCTGGAGGACGCGACGCCCGACGAGATCGAGGCGCACCTGGACCACCGCGGGTTGCGCTTCGTGGGTGCCGATCTCGGCGGCCGCGCCCTGGCAGGCGTGGAGTTCCACGAGTGCGAGTTCGTCGGGCTCGCCGCCGGGGACGCCGACCTGCGAGGCTCGCGATTCGTCGAAGTGCGGCTGGAACGCCTCGACGCCCCCGTCCTGCGGGCCGCCCGCTCCACCTGGCGTGATGTGGTGATCGAGGGATCGCGGCTGGGCGCAGTGGAGGCCTACGAATCCGAGGTCAGGTCGGTGCGGATCACGGGGAGCAAGCTCGACTTCGTCAATCTGCGCTCGGCCACGATCAGCGACGTCGCGTTCGAGAACTGCGTCATCGGTGAGATCGATCTCGGGCAGTCCCGGGTCGAGCGGGTCAGCTTTGCGGGGTGCGCCCTGGGTGACATCCGGTTCGACGGGGCGCGGCTGCGGGCGGTGGATCTGCGTGGCGCGCAACTGGCCGTGGTCGGCGGCATCGCCTCCATGTCGGGGGTGGTGGTCAGCCCGCAGCAGGCCGCGGATCTCGCTCCCGTCTTCGCTGCGCACCTCGGGATCCTGCTGCGGGAGTGACGCCCCTCGAGAAAAGCAACACGTTCCAACACTGAACGCGTCCGATTGTGCCCATAACCCTTGACTTCGCCTGTGGTTTGCGGCGAGCATACGGGTGTGGGCGTGACCGCCCGCCCGACTCGCACAGCCGCGATCGGTCACCACATGGAGGTCACCGATGACTCTTCCTGACGCACGCGTCAACAAAAACCTGCAGGGCCCCGGACTCCGGGCCCAGGTCCAGCGAATCGGTGGGTACCTGGCCGGCATGATCATGCCGAACATCGGTGCCTTCATCGCCTGGGGCCTGATCACCGCCCTCTTCATCAAGACCGGCTGGCTCCCGAACGCGACGTTCGCCCAGCTCGTCGACCCAATGCTCTACTACCTTCTGCCCCTGCTGATCGGCTACACCGGCGGCCGCATGGTGCACGCTCAGCGCGGTGCCGTCATCGGCGCCATCGCCAGCGCGGGCGTCATCATCGGCGGACTGCCGAACGTCCCCGAGTTCACCGGCGGCACCCCGATGTTCCTCGGCGCCATGATCATGGGCCCGCTCGCCGCCTTCATCCTGAAGCTGTTCGACAAGGCGGTCGACGGGAAGATCCCCTCCGGCTTCGAGATGCTGGTCGACAACTTCTCCCTCGGCATCATCGGCCTGCTGCTCGTCCTCGTCGGCGTCGTGGGCGTCGGACCGATCCTCGCCGTGATCGTCGGCTTCCTGGGTGCGGGCGTGCAGATCCTCGTCAACGCCGGACTGCTGCCGCTGGCGTCCATCTTCGTGGAACCCGCGAAGGTCTTGTTCCTCAACAACGCCATCAACCACGGCATCTTCACGCCGCTGGCCGCGATCGACGTCCAGACCGCCGGCAAGTCGATCCTGTTCATGGTCGAGTCGAACCCCGGGGCCGGCCTGGGCCTGCTGCTCGCCTTCATGTTCTTCGGACCGAAGTCGCTGCGTCCCGCCACCCCGGGCGCCATCATCATCCACTTCTTCGGTGGCATCCACGAGATCTACTTCCCGTACGTGCTCATGAAGCCGATCATGATCCTGGCCACCATCGCCGGCTCCATGTCGGGCCTGTTCGTCGCCACCTGGCTCAACGCAGGGCTCGTCGCCGCCGCTTCGCCCGGCTCGATCATCGCCTACTTCCTGGTGACGCCCCCGAACGGCTACGTCGCCATGATCGCGACGGTCGCCACCGCCACCATCGTCTCCTTCGTGGTCGCCTCCGCCCTGCTGAAGTTCGGCCGCGGCCAAGACGACACCGACTCCGCCGTCGCCGACGACACCGTCACCACGATGGGTCACGACCTGCTGGCCACCCCCGGCGCGAGCGCGGTCGCCGGACCGGGCACCATCAACGGTGCCGACATCAAGCGCGTCGTCATCGCCTGCGACGCAGGCATGGGCTCCTCGGTCATGGTGGCGTCCCAGATGAAGAAGCGGCTCTCCCCCTACGGCGTCCAGGTGACCCACACGCCGGTCGACTCGATCCCCGCCGACGCCCAGGTGGTCCTCACCCAGGACGGCCTGGTGAACCGGGCCACGGCGACAGCACCGCACGCGGTGGTCGTCCCGTTCGCCAACTACATGGGCGACCCCTCGTTCGAACGCGTCGAGACGGCCGTCAAGGAACACCGGCTGCTGTCGGCGACCGGGCTCGGCGCCCCGACCGGCGACGCCCCCCAGACCTCCGCGGCCCCGGAGGCGTCCGCCGCCCCGAAGAAGCGCAAGAAGACCCTGGACGCGGGCGTTCTGCCGCGCGGCAACGTCCGGCTGGGTCTGCAGGCGCGCGACAAGGAGGACGCGATCCGGCAGGCCGGTGCGGTGCTGGTCTCCGGCGGGGCGGCGGATCCGGGCTACATCGACGGCATGCTCGCCCGCGAGCTCCAGACGTCGACGTTCCTGGGGGCCGGTGTCTCGATCCCGCATGGCACCAACGAGGCCCGCGCCCACATCAAGGCGGCGGCGCTCGGTTTCCTGCAGTTCCCCGGCGGCATCGACTGGGACGGCCAGACCGCGTACGTCGTCATCCCGATCGCCTCCAACAGCGACGAGCACATCGGCATCCTGTCCGCGCTCGCCTCTACCCTGGCCGACAAGACCAAGTCCGAGAAGTTGCGCACGGTGACGAGCGTGGACGAGGTCCTCGACCTGCTGACACCCGAAGAAGAGGAGTGATGCATCACCATGAAGGCACTGAGGTTCTACGCACCCGGTGACGTACGGCTCGAGGACGTCCCCGAACCCGTTGCCGGCCCCGACGAGGTGAAGATCCGCGTCCGGAACTGCTCCACCTGCGGCACCGACGTCAAGATCCGCAACAACGGCCACCCGAACATCACCCGGGTGACCACGATGGGGCACGAGATCGCCGGTGAGGTCGTCGAGGTGGGCGCGGAGGCGCTGGGCGGCTTCCAGGTGGGCGACCGCGTCCAGGTCATCGCGGCCGTCCCGTGCGGCGAATGCCACGAGTGTCGCAAGGGCTGGATGGCGGTCTGCGAGAACCAGACGTCCATCGGGTACCAGTACGACGGTGGCTTCGCCGAGTACATGATCGTCCCGGCGGCGGTCCTCAAAGTCGACGGGCTCAACCACATCCCCGAGGGCGTCGGTTTCGACGAGGCGTCGGCCGCGGAGCCGTTCGCCTGCGCGATCAACGCCCAAGAGCAGATCGGCATCGAGGAGGGCGACTTCGTCGTCGTGTTCGGGGCGGGGCCCATCGGGGCGATGCACGTGCGGATCGCCCGCGGCGTGCACAAGGCGGGCACCATCGTGCTGGTCGACATCAACGCCGAACGGCTGAAGATGACGGCGGACGCGGTGCATCCCGACCTGACCATCGACGGGTCCCGCGTCAACGTGGTGGACGAGGTGCTCCGACTCACGGGCGGGCGCGGCGCCGATGTCGTCATCACCGCCACCCCGGCGAACATCACCCAGGAGCAGGCCGTCGCCATGGCGGCCCGCAACGGCCGGATCTCGTTCTTCGGCGGACTGCCCAAGAACAACCCGACCATCGCCCTGGACAGCAATCTGGTCCACTACCGCCAGCTCCACATCCACGGGGCGAACGGGTCGGCCCCCGAGCACCACAAGCGCGCGCTGGCCTACATCGCGAGCGGTCAGATCCCGGTCAAGGACCTGATCACGCGGCACCTGCCGCTGGAGGACGTCCTGGAGGCGTTCGACATCGTCGCCCGCGGTGAAGCCATCAAGGTCACCGTCGAGCCGTAACCCATCCCCCAGACGCGTGAAGCGGGCGCCCGCAGCCAAGGGCTCCCGCTTCCGTGGTCTCTGACACCGCGCGGCGGGGAAGCCTCTCCAATGGCCCACATCGTCGCGGCGGCGTCAGACGCCGAACGGCCCCTCCGCGCGGTGCGGAGGGGCCGTCCGAGGTGGTGTGCTCAGCCCAGGAGCTTGGCGGCCAGTTCCTTGGCGTCACGGGAGTTGCGGGAGGCCACCACCTGCGCCGCCACCTCCTGGCAGGTCTCCAAGGTCACTTTGCCGAGTTGGACGCCGACCGCCGGGATGGCGTTGACGGCCATCGACAGGGACGTGATGCCCAGCCCGATCAGGACGCAGGCCAGCAGCGGATCGGCGGCGGCCTCGCCGCAGACCCCGACCGGCTTGTTGACGCGCTGCCCGGCCGCCGCGGCGTTCTGCACCAGCCGGAGCACCGCGGGCTGCCACGGGTCGGTCAGCATTGCGAGGCTGCTGGCCATCCGGTCGGACGCCATCGTGTACTGCGTCAGGTCGTTGGTGCCGATCGAGAAGAAGTCGACTTCCTTGAGGAAGGCGTCCGGCATGATGCCCACCGCCGGAACCTCGACCATGATGCCGGGGGTCAGATCGCGCTCGCGGCACTTCTGGGCGAACTCGAACGCCTCGTCGACGGTGGCGACCATCGGCGCCATGACCCAGGGCTTCTCGATGCCGTTGTCCTCGGCGGCGTGAGCGATCGCGTCAAGCTGCCGCTCCACCAGACCGGGGTTCGTCCAGCCGAGGCGGATGCCGCGGACGCCGAGGGCCGGGTTCTCCTCGTTCTCGTGGTTCGCGAACGGAACCGGCTTGTCCGAGCCCGCGTCGAGGGTGCGAACGACGACCTTCTGGCCGGGGAACGCCGCGAACACCTCGCCGTAGATCTTCGCCTGCTCGGCGACCGAGGGCTCCGTTTGGGCCGTCAGGAAGCTCAGCTCGGTCCGGTACAGGCCCACGCCTTCGGCCTGTGACGCGCTGGCCTTGCGGGCAGCGGCGCCGTCGGAGACGTTGGCGAGCAACTGCACGTGGACGCCGTCGGCGGTCTGAGCGGGCCCGCTCCAGCTGCGGATCTCCTCGCGCAGGGCGGCGTCCTGCCGTACGAGTTCCTCGGCCTCGGCCGCGTCGGGGGACAAGGTGATGATGCCGCTGGTGCCGTCCACCAGGATCGGCAGGCCCTCCACGACCGTCTCCAGGTCGGACGCCGCCACGATGCAGGGGATGCCGAGCTGGCGGGCGATGATCGCGGTGTGACTGGTGGGGCCGCCGAAGCGGGTCACGAGCGCCTTGATCATGGTGGGGTCGAGGCCCGCCGTGTCGGCGGGGGCCAGGTCCTGGGCGCAGAGCACGACGGGGCTGGTGGGCTTCGGGACGCCCGGCTCGGGCAGCCCCATCAGTTCGGCGACGACCCGGTCGCGGATGTCCTTCAGATCGGTGGTGCGCTCAGCCATGAGCCCCCCGACCTTCTCGAACTGGACGACGAACTGGTCGATGGCCTTCGCCGTGGCCTGCTCGGCCTGCTCGCCGCCGTTGATGAGCTTGGTCGCCGCGCGGATCCAGCCGCGGTCGCGGGCCAGGGCCGCCGTGGCACCCAGCACCTCGGTGGCGACGCCGGTGGCCGAACTGGCGCGGTCGGTGAACCGAGCCGCGACCGTCTCGGCGGCGGCCTTGAAGCGATCCACCTCGGCTGCCCGGGCGTCCTCGGCGACGTGAGTCCCGCTCGCAGGCGGAACGTACGCCGGGCGAGTCCAGGCGGCGGGTGCGTAGGCGTAACCGCCGACCACTCCGGTGCCACGCACAGTCTTTTTCTCCATTGTCTTTTCCTCTGCGTTGCGGGGCGTTAACTCTCAGATCATCCCGCCACGGGCTTGCCGGGTCAACATAAAGTCGGTATACCGGGACCGTCCATCATTTCCGATCGAGTCCGCTCTTGGATGGTTGACGAAGGGGTCGCCGATGTACGCAGAGGAACGCCAGCACGAGATCGTGACGCGCGCGCGTGGGCTGGGCCGCGTGTCCGTCGCCGAGTTGGCCACGCGCTTCGACGTCACCCCGGAGACGATCCGCCGCGACCTGGATGCGCTGTCGGGGCGGGGCCTGCTCAGTCGCGTGCATGGGGGTGCCGTCCCGGCGGAGAAGCTCCGGCTCGCGGAGGCGTCCGTCGACAGCCGCGAGACGAGCTTCCCTGAGGAGAAGCTGGCCATCGCGCGCCGCGCGATCAGCATGCTGCCGCGCCGCGAGGGTCTGACCGTGATCGTCGACGCAGGCACGACGACCGGGCGCCTGTGCTCCCTGCTGCCGGCCTGGGTGTCGTTGGCGGTGACCAACTCGGTGTCGGCCGCCGAGGTGCTGGCGGCCCGGGGGGATCTGGAGGTGATGATGCTGGGCGGGCAGGTCCGCAACCTCACCCAGGCGACCGTCGGCGAGCCGGCCCTGGGCGTCCTGCGGCAGTTGCGGGTGGACGTGGCCTTCCTGGGTACCAACGGCATCTCCGCCGAGCACGGGTTCTCCACCCCCGACCCGCACGAGGGCGCCGTCAAGCGGGCGATGGCCCGGTGCACGGCACAGGTCTTCGTCCTGGGGGACGCGTCCAAGATGGACAACGAGTACCTCGTCCGGTTCGCTGAGATCGACGAGGTGGACGCCTTCGTCACCGATGGCCGCCTCCCGTCGAACCGGGCCGCGGAGCTGCGCTCCGCGGGGCTGCAGGTCGAGCTCGCCTAGGGACGCACACCCAAAGTCCACGCGTTCCCACATAGATTTCTTGGCTTAGGTCTTGCCAACGGAGGTAAACCAAGATAGAAACAGACATACCAACATTGCCCCAAGGGAGTGGACATGGGTCACAGCAGCCCCGCGCGGGCGGGCAAGACGCCCGCCGTCGTCACCTTCACCGCCAACCCCAGCATCGACCGGACGATCGTGCTCGGCCAGGCACTGGAGCGTGGCGAGGTCCAGCGCGCCCGCGGCGTCTTCGAGCAGGCGGCGGGCAAAGGCGTCAACGTCGCCCAGGTGCTGTTCAACGCGGGCATCGACGTGGCCGTCGTGACCGCAGCGATCGACGCCCCCTATCGCGCGCTCAGTGATCGCGCCCAGACCCCACTCGCCGTCGTCGGTGTCCCCCTCAGCGGCGCCCAGCGCGTCCGCGTCAACACCACCATCACCGAACCCGACGGAACCACCACCAAGATCAATGAGGCAGGCCCGGAGTTGACGTCGGCGCAGGTGGCGCTGGCGGCGGAGGCGCTCACGGATGTCGCGCGTGGCGCCGCCTGGGTGGCGCTGTCCGGTTCGCTGCCGCCCGGGGCTCCCGAGGATTGGTACGCCACGCTGGCCATCGCGGTGCGCCGCGGCGGCACCAAAGTGGCGATCGACACCTCCGGGGTCGCCCTGGATGCCGTCCTGGCGGCCCTGCCGAGCGCGGCATTCGACCTGATCAAACCCAATTCCGAGGAGTTGGCCCAGCTCACGGGCGGGGATGCCGCCGCCTTTGAGCGAGCCGCCGCGGACGGTGACCTGACGGCGATCGTCGAGGCGGCAGCAACCCTCCGCGATCGTGGGATCGCCAACGTTCTGGTCACCCTCGGCGGCTCGGGCGCCGTGCTGGTCAACGCCGAGGGAGCCTGGTACGGCACCGCCCCGCGCATCGACGTCGCCAGCACCGTCGGCGCGGGGGACTCCTCCGTCGCCGGATTCCTCCTCGCGGAGGTGTCCGGGGATCCCGCCCCCACCTGCCTGGCCGCCGCCATCGCCTACGGAACCGCGGCGGCGTCCCTGCCCGGAACCACCCTCCCCACGCGAGCGGACCTGCCCGCGGACCCTGTCGTCACCACCCCCATCCCGGTGTCGCGCCGGGCCTGACCCGGCGCGACACACCCCCGGGGCCGGCTGGCTTCCGGAGGGCACAAGGTCTGCCTGCGCAGATCCCTCACTATCCGCACCCACCTGTTGGAAGGGACTTGCTGTGCCCCTCATCACTGAATCGCTCGTCGCCCTCGACACCGACTTGGGCGACACCAAACAAGACGTCATCGCGTCCTTGGCCGGGCTCGTCCAGGCCGCAGGCCGCGCCGACGCCGACGGCCTGACCGCCGACGCCCTGGAGCGTGAGTCCAAGGCAGCCACCGGCCTGCCCGGCGGGTTCGCCATTCCTCACTGCCGTTCCGCCGCGGTCACCGAGGCGTCCCTGGCCTTCGCCCGGCTGGCGCGTCCGGTCGACTTCGGAGCCAAGGACGGCCCCGCAGACCTGGTCTTCCTCATCGCGGCGGCCGCCGACGGGGACGCCGACCACCTGAAGTTGCTGACCAAGCTGGCCCGCGCGCTCGTCAAGAAGGACTTCCTCGCCGCGCTCCGCGCCGCAGCGACACCCGCGGAGATCGTGGCTCTCGTCGACGGCGTCGTGAACCCGCCCGAGTCGCCAACGGCTGCCCCGGTGCCTGCCGCTGCCGCGCCTGCGGCCGCCGCGCAGGTGCCGACCGACCGCCCGCTCATCGTGGCGGTGACCGCGTGCCCGACCGGAATCGCGCACACGTACATGGCCGCCGATTCCCTCGTGGCCGCGGGCCAGGAGGCCGGGGTCGACGTCCACGTCGAGACCCAGGGCTCCGGCGGGGTGACGCCGCTGCCCGCCGCCACCATCGCTCGCGCATCCGCGGCCATCTTCGCCACCGACGTCGGGGTGAAGGACATGGCCCGGTTCGCAGGCCTCCCCGTCATCGAGTCGGGGGTCAAACGCGCCATCAGCGAGCCGGGCGTCATGATCACCGAGGCGCTGGCCGCCGCGAAGAACCCGCAGGCACGCAAGGTCGCCGCCGGCGGCGGCTCCGGCGAGGAAGCCGCCGGAGAGGGGTCGCAGCTCAGCGTCGGCAAGAAGGTCATGCAGGCCCTGATGACCGGCGTCTCCTACATGCTGCCGTTCGTGGCCGCCGGCGGTCTGCTGATCGCCCTAGGGTTCCTGTTCGGCGGCTTCGACATCTCCCTGGCGCCGGGTTCGAGCTCCGCGGCCCGCACCTGCGCGGCCCTGACCTGGGCCGACCCGAGCGCCTGCGCCAGCGCCTCCAGCATCGCCGATCTGGCGATCGCGACGGGCTGGGGCGCAGGCGTCGACTACCTGGGCGCGGTGCTGTTCACCATCGGCGCCGCGGCGTTCGGGTTCCTCGTCCCCGCGTTGTCGGGCTACATCGCCTACGGCATCGCGGGCCGTCCGGGCATCGCTCCCGGATTCGTCGGCGGCGCCATCTCGGCGACCCTGGGCGCAGGCTTCCTCGGCGGCATCCTCACGGGTCTGCTGGCAGGCGTCGTCGCCTTGTGGCTCGCGAATCGCAAGGTCCCCCGATGGCTGGCGGGCCTGATGCCGGTGGTGGTGATCCCGCTGGTCACCACGCTGATCGTCGGCGGTCTGATGTACTTCCTCCTCGGGGCCCCGCTCGCCTCGCTCACCGTGGCCATGCAGGCCGCACTGACGGGAATGTCGGGCGGCTCGAAGATCGCGCTGGGCGTCATTCTCGGCCTGATGATGTGCTTCGATCTGGGCGGGCCGGTCAACAAGGCGGCCTATCTGTTCGCCACCGCGGGCCTGTCGCCCGACAACCCGGCCTCACTGCAGATCATGGCTGCCGTCATGGCCGCGGGCATGGTGCCGCCGATCGCGATGTCGGTCGCCACCTTCGTCCGCAAGGCCGTCTTCAACAAGGCCGAACGTGAGAACGGTCAGTCCGCGTGGCTGCTCGGACTCGCCTTCATCTCCGAGGGCGCCATCCCGTTCGCGGCGGCCGACCCGCTGCGCGTCATCCCCTCGATGATGGCGGGCGGGGCCGTCACGGGCGCCCTGACGATGGCGCTCGGCGTCGGCAGCTACGCCCCCCACGGCGGTGTCTTCGTGTTCTTCGCCATTCAGAACTTCGTGGGATTCCTGATCGCCATCGCGGTCGGGGTGTTGGTCAGCGCCGCGCTGGTCATCGCACTGAAGCAGTTCACCCGGAAGAAGACCCCCGTCCAGGCCGCTTGATCAGTAGCCTGAACCCAACCACCTTGTGAGTTAAGGAGAAACACATGGCAAGCAAGACCGTCACCGTCGGGTCCTCCGTCGGCCTCCACGCCCGCCCCGCAGCCATCATCGCCGAAGCCGCCGACGGCTACGACGACGAGATCACCCTGACCCTGGTGGGCGGCGACGACGAGGAGGGCGTCGACGCAGCGTCCAGCCTCATGAT
This sequence comes from Propioniciclava sp., assembly GCF_036744435.1. Classification (NCBI taxonomy): domain Bacteria; kingdom Bacillati; phylum Actinomycetota; class Actinomycetes; order Propionibacteriales; family Propionibacteriaceae; genus Propioniciclava; species Propioniciclava sp. Next base: position 40,611 of record NZ_DAIOIA010000006.1, read on the forward strand.
CATGACGCTCGGCGCCGAGAAGGGCGCCGAGGTCGTCGTGACCTCCGACAACGCCGAGGCCGTCGAGGCCATCGCCGCGCTCATCGAGAAGGATCTCGACGCCTGATCGCAGCGCGTCGTGCGGCCCGTCCCGGTTGGGGGCGGGCCGCATGCGTCTCCGGTACCAGGACCAGGATCACGGGCCGACGTCCTTCCCGTGACGTCGGACTGTGACCTGACCCTCACCCCGCGAGCGCGTCGGCAACGTCGAAGAGGCGGTCGATTCCCGTGCGGACGGCGCGGAGGCCCACGTCGAGGGGGAGAACGCGCAGGTCATCGGAGATGATCTCCACACCCCAATAGCCGTCCCACCCGGCCGTTCGCATGGCGGCGATGAACCCCGGGATGTCGAGGTCGCCCTCGCCCGGCAGGCACCTGGGCCCGACGCCGTGGTCGAGCGCCACAGTGGGGTCCACCGGGGCGTCGCCGAGTTCGACGACGAAGACGGGGACTCCCGCGAGCCGACCGGGAAGCCGGGTCCAGTCGCCGTCGCCGCATTTGACGAGTTGGTCCACGTCCAAGGCGAGTCCCGCTCGTGGGTGGGATGCCTGGCGGACGAGGTCGATCGCGGCGGACAGGGTGGGCAGATTGGTGTGGCTCATCCCCTCCAGGGCGATGTTGACGCCGAACCCGTCGGCGCGCTCCGCCAGGGCGCCGAACTCCTGGACGAAGCGATCCCACGGAGGGAGCAGGTGCGGGGGGACGCCGCGCGCCTGCGGGGCACCGACCTTGATGACGTCGACGCCCAGCACCGTCGCGGCGTCGAGCAGTTCGTCCCGGGTGCGATCGGAGCGACGTCGTTCCTCGCCCGTCGCCCACCAGCCCCGCAGCATCTCCAGCTCGACGCGTGGGATCCCGACGCTGTGGAGTCGGTCGCGCAGAACGGTCAGGCCCGGCGCGCGCGAGTAGTCGGCCACGTCTGTGTGCGACAGGCCGACCCCCTCCCAGCCGGTGGCGCCGACGGCAGCGACGCGCTGCTCCCAGGGGACGGGGGAGGAAAGGGGGCCGCCGGGCCCGGCGTCGCCAGCCCACGTCCAGCACGAGGCCAGCAGCCGCCGGTTCCTCGCCACGAGCTGCGTCCCCGGGCTTATGGGTGGAGTCCGGCCTGCGGCTGGGTGGGGTCGAACTGCTCCGGCAGCGGCGGGATGCGGTCGACGGTGGAGTCGATGCTGACGGGGATCCCGCGGTCGGCGGCGTCGCGGATGTCGAGGAGAATGTCCAGCACGTGGGCGGCGAGCGTGCCCGACGCGCGTTCCGGGACGCCTGCATCGATCGCCCGGATCATCTCGACCAGCCCGGTGCCGCGGCCCTCGGCGGCGCCCACGGCCCGAAGCGTTTCCGGCTGGTCGCTGCCGGATCGCCACAGCTGGCTGTCGCCATCGAAGAGGTTCGGATCGGGGAGGCTGAGAGTGCCCTCGGTGCCGTTGATCTCGACGAACCCAGCACGGGGTAAGGCGTGCTGGAACGAGAAGGTCGTCTGCGCGGAGGTCCCCCCGCCGAACTCGATGAGCGCGGCGTGATGGGTCGGTACGGCCACCGGGAAGGACTGGCCCGCTCGGGGTCCCGCAGCGATGGTGCGTCGCTCGCGCGACCGGGAGGCGACAGCGTGCACGCGGGTGGCGGAGCCGAACACGTGGACGAGGGTGGTGACGTAGTAAGGCCCCATATCGAACAGCGGCCCAGCCCCCGTGGCGAACAAGAACTCCGGGTCCGGGTGCCACGCATCGAGACCGGGCACCTGAAAGATGGTGGTCGCGGTCAACGGCTCGCCGATGTCGCCGCGGGCGATCGAGCGCAATGCGGTCTGGATCCCGGCACCGAGCACGGTGTCGGGAGCGCAGGCGACCCGCAGCCCGCTGGCTGCGGCCGCCGCGAGCAAGGACGCGGCGGACTCCCGGTCCATCGCGACGGGCTTCTCGCTCCACACGTGCTTGCCCGCGGCGATGCAGTGCTGATCGATCTCGGCATGCGCGGCAGGGATGGTGAGGTTCGCCACCACCGATACGTCCTCGTGGGCCAGCAGTGCGTCGACGCTGCCGGATGCGGGGACGCCGTACTTCTGCGCTTGGGCGGCCGCCCGCTCGGGGATCGCGTCGGCGATGAACCGGACCTCGACGTCGGGGAACCGGGTGAGGTTGTCCAGGTACTGAGTCGAGATGTTCCCCGCGCCGATGATGCCGACGCCGGTCGGTTGGCGCCCGGTCATGCCCCGGCCCGATCGTGCCGGCGGAGCCACGCGAAGGACGCGGCGATGCCCGCGAACACGTCGCCGGAGTAGGCGTCGAACTCGATGACGCGCAGGGCGTCTGGTGCGGCAGCGAGGATCGCCGGCACGTCGATGTCTCCCTGCCCTGCCGGGGTCTGGTTCTCAAACGCCGCCCGCAGCGCCTCGGGGACGACCAGGGCGCTCTCGTTGGAAGGCAGCACGTCGCGGATGTCGGCGGTGATCGTGCCGTCCTTGACGTGGATCGCGCGCACGCGCGGTGCCAGGGATCGCAGCAGCGCGGGGACGTCGGCGCCACCGACCTGCGCCCAGAAGGTGTCGACCTCCAAGACGACGCCGGGAGACAGCCGTTCGACGAACAGGCCGAAGGCCGTCCTGCCCTCGATCGTCGTCGTGAACTCCCACTGATGGTTGTGGTAGCCGAACTCGAGCCCGCGGGCGTTGGCCCGCTCGGAGAGTGCGTTCACCCGCTCGGCCAGGTGGGCGACCTGGTCGGCAGTCTGCCAGCGATCGGTGGGGATGAAGGGATCGATCACGGTGGTCATGCCGAGTTCGGCCGCGGCGTCGAAGATGCTCTCCGGCTGTTCGGCGTCAATCACGGCGGCGTGGCCAGACGGTGCGGTGAGGCCGTTCGCGAGCAGCGCCCGCTTGAGTTCGGGGGCGCGGACGTGGAAGGCGTACGGTTCGACCTGGGTGAGGCCGATCTCTGCGATGCGGGCCACGGCAGCGGGGAGGTCGGCGTCGATCGCCTCGCGGATTGAGTAGAGTTGCACGGACGGTTGGGACATGGTTTCTCCTGTTCCTCGTGGATGTTTCGTGTTCTCGAAGAGGTGGTCTCCTGCTACGTCACTGTGGGCAAATCCCCGCCGGGGGCATCCGACGGCTTGACCCGGAACGCGGGCTCTGATGGCGACGAAGGAGCCTCCCGCTCGGGGGCCTTACGCCAAGGGTGTGGCGCGGCGTCAGCAGATCGTCGATACCGCTCTCGATCAGTTCGCGGAGCACGGCGTCGACGGTGCGTCGCTGCGTGTCCTGGGTGAGGCGATCGGGGTATCCACCGCGACGTTGGGCCACTACTTCGCCTCCCGGGACGAGCTCTTGGTGGAGGTCTATCGGGCCCACGAGCAGCGTCGAACCGGCTGGGATCAGCCCGGGAGTCTGCTGGAGGCCATCGCCGAGACCGCGGAGAAGAACGTGTCCGTCCCGGGGCTCGTCCGCCTGTACGCGACGTTGGTGGCTGATGCCCTCCAGGAGTCGCACCCCGCCACCACCGACTTTGTGCGCGACCGGTTCCGGGAACTCCGGGGGCTGCTGGAGGGGCGCATCCGCGACGCTCAGCAGAGGGGTGCGATGACGGATGCCGTTGAGCCTGCCGATGCGGCAGCCCTGGTGATCGCGGCATCCGATGGCCTCCAGCTGCAATGGCTGCTGGACCCCGAAGAGATCGATATGCCACGCGTGCTGGGCTTGCTGGAACGGATCCTCCCGGCGGCCGACTGAGCGTCCGCGGATGGCGCACGGCCGTGATCGGTGGGCAGTCACGGGCTCTCCCTTCGTCGGGTTCCGGGGTGCCCCTTGTGCCGGGCGCCGGTGCCATGAGCAGCATACACAAAAACCGTACAGTGTCCGGTTTCTGGTGAGAGGGGGGCTTCTCCTAGGTCGCTGACTCTGTGCTGCAATCCCCGCGGCGCCGTTGGGGAAGTCCAGCGGAGGAGTGGCATGAGCGCCATGGACCCGATCCCGTTCGAGCCGGTGGGGGCAGACTTTGCCGGCTGGCCGATGCCCGTCTCGGTCCCGTCGGGGCTGGCGCTGGAGTTGTCGCGTGCCCGCCTGCTTGATGGGCGCGAGGCGTCGTTCGATGCCTGGATGGAGACGCTTCACGAGCGCTACGACGAGTGCCTCGCCACGCTGCCAGGGGAGCAGATGGCCTTCGAGGCGACGTTCCTGAACCGGGAGGCCGACGGAAGCTGGTGGATGTACCACCTGCAGGTCCGCGGCGTGGATTCGCCGGGCCTCCAGCTCGACAACGACCTCGACCGCACCCATCAGGCGTTCGCGATCGCGACGAAGCATCGCGGCTGGGAAGAACTGCAGCCCCGGCTGTTCCTCGCATCCGCGCAGGTGAGGGACGCGATGATCGCCGCCGCGCGGCCCCCGTCGCAACCCGAGGGGTGACCGGTTCGCTCGCAGGGTAGAACGCCAGCCAGGCGCATCGGGTCTCGTCAGTGACCCGAACACGTCCCACGCCGCTGCCGCAATCTCCACAGCAGCAGCACCCGCCCACCACCGGTGTGGCCGACACCCAGTGGTCGACCAATCAGTCCTGTGTCGGCTGGGGCGGCGAGAAGCGCGCGATCAGGGCGTCCAGGTGGGTGTCGACCGCGCGGGGGTCGTAGCCGGAGCGGGCGACGGCGAACCGCACGTTCGTCACGGTGTTCAGGGCGGTGGCCCGGTCGGCGTCGGCGAGGGTGGGTGTCAGCCATGCCTGCACCTGGTCGAGGAATCGGTCGACGTCGCGCAGCTTGTAGCCCGGCTTGGCGATGGGGAACGTCGCCGTCGCGAGGTCGCCTGCCTCGGGTGCCGACGGCGTCGCGTGAATGCGTGTGCGAAGCCACCCCCGGACCACCCAGAACACCAGCCAGCACGCCGCCGCGATGGCGAGGTACAGCAGCACGGTGCCGAAGTCGATGGGCGCGGCCTGGGTGTCCATGCGCACCATTGTGCCGGGCACCTGCCGGGAGAATCCCCGGGTCAGGCCGAGATGATGGTGTACGGGACGTTGTGGTGCGCGCCCGGATGGGTCTGCGGCGCGGCGATGATGTCGAGGATGATGTCGGCTGCCTCGTCGACGCCGGGGTTGACGGTGGCGAAGCCCGGGACGTGGAAGCGTCCCTCTTCGATGCCGTCGAACCCCATCACCTCGACCTGGTCAGGTACGGGGATGCGGTTGCTGCCCAGGGTGTAGAGGGCGCCGAGCGCGAGGGTGTCGCTGAAGCACAGCAGGCCGTCGAAGGCGACGCCGCGATCGAGCAGCTCCTGGACGGCGCGGGATCCGGCCGCGCGGTTGAAGTCGTCGACGACGCCGATCAGGGCCGGGTCGACGGCGAGCCCGGCACGGGCGAGGGCTTCTTCGTAGCCTTGGTAGCGCAACTGCGAGGTGGCGGAGGCGCCGTCGTCTTGGCGCCCGACCGCGGCGATGCGGCGTCGCCCGCGCGCGAGCAGGTAGTCCGTCGCGGCGGCCGCGGAGGAGACGTTGTCGATGCCGACGTGGTGGATGCTCGGCCCCACCAGCGCCTCGGCCTCCTCTCCGATGAGGATCAGCGGGGGCGTCTGCGGGCGTCCCTCCAGGTCGGCGGCGGTGAGCCGCAGCGGGCTCATGACGAGCCCGTCGAGGGCGGGGAAACCCTCGCCGGAGGCCATCGCGACCTCGGTGGCGTGGTCGCCTCCGGTCTGGGCGATCAGGACGGTGAGCGCGCGACGCTGGGCGCGGGTGACGAAGCGCGACGCGAACTCGGCGAAGTAGGGCTCGCGGAGGTCGGGCAGCACGAGGGCGATGAGGCCGCTGTGTCCGCCGCGCAGCGTGCGGGCGGCGAGGTTGGGGCGGTAGCCGAGGTCGGCGATGGCGTCGAGGATGCGCGCCCGAACCTCATCGCTCACCCAGCCGGTGCCGTTGACGACGTTGGAGACCGACTTGGCACTGACCCCGACCCGGGCGGCCACGTCCGCCAGCGTTACCCGTGCCATCTGTCCCCTTCCCTCGGCCGAATCTTTGCAGGTTGCCTTCCTTCTGCCACCCCTTGACCGTAGTTCAGCGTGGAACTATTGTGCAGTTCAACGTGGAACTACGTAGTCGTAGATCGACGAGTTCATGCCGGAGGCGGCATAGTTCAACGCTGAACTGCGGTCGTGCGGCGATCGCTAGAAGAGAAGGTGAGTGCCAGGTGTCCCACGAGTCTCGCGAAACTGCGGTCGAGGCGCTGCGCGCCAGCAGGATGGACCAGGCGCGACCGCGCCCCCACCTGGTGCGTGACTCCTACCTCGACCTCGGCGGCGCCTGGGGCTTCGCCCACGACGACGACAACCTCGGCGTCCGAGAGGGATGGCAGGACGGTCGGCCGCTCGCCGGAGCGATCACGGTGCCGTTCCCGCCCGAATCCGCCGACTCGGGCGTGGGGGAGACCGGCTACCACCCGGTCGTCTGGTACCGGCGCGAACTCGACGAGGGCGACCTCGCCCGGCTCGGGCACGCCCCGGGGAATCGGCTCATCCTCCACTTCGGTGCCGTCGACTATCGGGCCAGGGTGTGGCTGAACGGGCAGGCGGTCGGCGATCACGTGGGCGGGCACACCCCCTTCGCGGTCGACCTCACCGACGCGCTCGGACGCGAAGCGAACACGCTCGTGGTCCGCGCCGAGGACGACCCCCACGACGTCTCCCAGCCCCGCGGCAAGCAGGACTGGATGCGCGAGCCGCACACCATCTGGTACCACCGCACCACGGGGATCTGGCAGCCCGTGTGGCTGGAGTCCGTTCCCGCCCAGCACGTCACCGACCTGTGCTGGACCGCCGACCTGACCGCCGGAACGGTCAGCGTCGAACTCGACCTGAGCCTGCGGCGTGCCTGCCGCGTCCACGTCACGGTGGCGCACGACGGCGTCCCCCTGGGCGCAGCACAGGTGTCCACCAGCGACACCACGACGACGCTGACGTTCCCGTTGGACGGGCAGCGCAACGGCCAGGCCAGCGAGCGGCTGCAGTGGCGGCCCGACTCGCCGACCCTGCTGGACGCCTGGGTCCGCGTCGACGTCGACGGGCAACCCTCCGACGTGGTGGCGACCTATCTGGGCCTGCGCACGGTGGGCTGGGACGACGGCGCCTTCCTCGTGAACAACCGGCCGGTCACGCTGCGCTCGGTGCTCAGCCAGGGGTACTGGCCCGGCTCGCACCTGGCCGCCCCCTCCGGGGACGCCCTGCGCCGCGAGGCCGAACTCATCGTGGAACTCGGGTTCAACGCCGTCCGGGTGCACCAGAAGATCGAGGACGACCGGTTCTTGTACTGGGCCGACCGGCTCGGGCTGCTCGTGTGGGCGGAGATGCCCGCCACCTACGCGTTCGACCAGCGGGCGATCCGCCGCACCCTCACCGAGTGGAGCGCCGCCGTCGTCCGGGACCGCAGCCACCCCAGCGTCGTGACATGGGTGCCGCTGAACGAGAGCTGGGGCGTCCAGCACATCGCGTCCCGCCCCGACCAGCGTGCCCTTGCCGACGCCCTGTACTTCCTGACCAAGGCGCTCGATCCGACCCGGCCGGTCATCTCCAACGACGGCTGGGAACAGTCGACCTCGGACCTGTGGACGCTGCACGACTACGAGGCCGACGGTGCGGTGCTCGCGGCCCGCTACGGCGTCGAGGAGTCCGCGCTGCGGGCCATGCTCGGCGGCATCGGCCCCGCGGGACGCGTCGTCCGGCTGCCCGGCACCGTCGACACCCGCCAGCCGATCATGCTGACCGAGTTCGGGGGGGTCAGCTGGTCTCCCGGGGAGGTGCCGCGGGACGCCTGGGGCTACTCCGAAGCCGACAGCGCCGACGACTTCGCACGGCGAATCGGGGCGATCTTCGCTGCCGTCCAAGCCGGCACCCGCGACGGACGGGGACGCTCCCACGGCCTGGCCGGATGGTGCTGGACGCAGCTCACCGACACCCTGCAGGAGAGCAACGGCCTGCTGACGCACGACCGGGAACCCAAACTGCCGATGCCCGTGCTGCGGGCGATCGTCCAGGGGACGGCTCAGCCCCCCGCCGACGAGACGACGGCAGACGCATGATCGCCGGACCAGACAGCCGGGGACTCCCCGGAATCCACACCAACCGCGGGCGATGAAGCCCGCACCAAGGAGGAGGAATCACATGTTTCGACGTATTCGAGGGTGGCTCGTCGCTGGCGTCGCCACGGCCCTCGTACTCACGGGCTGTTCGGCGGGAGGATCGGCCCCCGCCCCCGCCGAGACGGCATTCAACAAGGACACCGCCGCAGAGATCACGTTCTCCTGGTGGGGCAACGAGGACCGCGCCAAGCGGTTCGAACAGGTCATCGGGATGTTCAACGAGGAGTACCCCAATGTGAAGGTGGTGCGGAACTTCAACTCGTGGGGCGACTACTGGACGGCCCGCAACACCGAAGCCGCAGGCCGGGCGCTCCCCGACGCGGTCATGATGGACGCCAGCTACCTGGGTGAGTACGCCAACAAGGGGCTGCTGAAGGATCTCGGCCCGTTCCGCCAGAACACCCTCACGCTGGAGGGGGTCTCCGACAGCGTCCTGGGGTCGGGCACCATCGGCGACAAGCTGGTCGCGGTGCCGCTGGGCACCAACGCCTACTCGATGATGTACAACAAGAAGGTTCTGGACGCCTACGGCATCGAGTACCCGACCAGCGACATGGACTGGAACCAGCTCAACGCCTTCCTGATGAAGGTGAACCAGGCGGGTGCGGGCGCGGACCCGCGCATCTACGGGGCCGAGGACTACACCGGCGGCTTCCCGGGCTTCATCTACCACCTGATGCAGTCGGGCAACGAGGTCTTCACCGCCGACGGCAAGCCGACCTTCACCGAAGCCGATGTCGTCTCCTACCTGGACTCCACGGCGTCCATGCGTGACGCGGGCGACTTCTACCCGATCGCGCGCAGTATCGCGCTGTCACCCAAGGGCGGCTTCCTGGCCGGCGAGACGGCCGTGTGGTTCAACTTCTCCACCACCGTCCAGCAGGCGATGAGCGACATCGGCACCGAGGAGATCGGCATGGTGGCCCCGCCGCGGGCCAACGGTTCGAGCGAGCGGATCCTGGCCTCGCACCCGAGCATGTTGTTGGCGATCGCCGAGAACTCCAAGCAGCCGCAGGCCGCCGCCGCGTTCGTGAACTTCCTGGCCACCTCGCCGAAGGTCGCCGAGGTGTTCGGGACGTCCCTGGGCACCCCTCCCACCCAGGAAGGCCGCGACGCCATCAACCAGACCGCTGCCGACAAGGTAAACCTCGGCTACCTGGACGCGGTCAAGAGCGACATGACGGCGGGCTACCCGATCCTCCCCGCGGGCTACGGGACGATCGAGGCCAAGTGGACCGAACTGCATGAGCGCCTGCGCTACGGCGAGCTGACCACCCAGCAGTTCGGGCAGGAGCTCTTCTCCGAGATCTCCCTGGTGCTCGGACGCTGATTCCTCGTGATCTGGTGCCGGTCGTCCGCGGCCGGCACCAGGCAGAAAGGAGCCCACGCATGACTGCGACAACAACGACCCAGCCCGCGGCCCGCGACAACCGGCCGCGACGGAGGCGGGAGGCGCGCGCGGGCTACGCGTTCCTCAGCCCCTGGCTTCTTGGGTTCTTCGTCCTCACGGTGGGGCCGATGATCGCCTCCCTGTACCTGTCGTTCACCGACTACAACCTGTTCAGCGCGCCCCGCATCGTCGGCGTCGACAACTACGTGCGCCTGTTCAGCGACCCCAACTTCCTGCAGGCGGTCAAGGTCACCGGAACCTACGTGCTGGTGGGAACCCCGTTGAAGCTGCTCGCCGCCCTCGCGGTCGCCATGCTCTTGAACATGCCGCGACGCGGTCAGGGTTTCTACCGCTCGGCCTTCTACCTTCCCTCCCTGATCGGCGGCAGCGTCTCGATCGCCATCGTCTGGAAGGCGATGTTCCTCGACGGAGGCATCGTCGCGCAGGTGGGTTCGGTCCTGGGCGGGCCGCCCGCCAGCGAGGGCGGCTGGGTCGGCGACCCGTCGCGCACGCTGCCGCTGCTGATCTTGTTGACCGTGTGGCAGTTCGGCGCCCCGATGGTGATCTTCCTCGCCGGGCTGAAGCAGGTGCCGGTCGAGCTGTACGAGGCGGCCGCCGTCGACGGCGCCGGCCCGATCCGGAGGTTCTTCGCGGTCACGTTGCCGATGCTGTCGCCGGTGCTGTTCTTCAACCTGCTGCTGGAGACGATCCACGCCTTCCAGATCTTCAACTCGGCCTACATCATCTCCAACGGCACCGGCGGCCCCGCGGGGTCGACCCTCTTCTACACGCTGTACCTGTATCTGCGCGGATTCCGCGACTTCCAGATGGGGTACGCCTCGGCGATGGCCTGGGTGCTCGTCGTGGCCGTCGGCCTCGTCACCATCATGATGTTCCGTACCTCGACGGCATGGGTCCACTACGCGGGAGATGAGCGATGAGCGCACCGGATAACTTCGTCGAGACAGTGCCGGACGCGACGCCCGGCTCCCCGGCCCCGGCTCAGCCGCGACGCTCCCGGGCCCGGACGCGCAGCAGGATCGGCGGCCTCGTGTTTCACGTCTTCTCGCTGGCCGTGGTCGTCGTGATCCTGTACCCGGCCGCCTGGATGCTGATGTCGTCGTTCAAGCCGAGCAACCAGATCATCGGCTCGGTCAGCCTGATCCCCGAGGGGGGCGGCTTCCAGAACTATGCGACCGCTCTGGAGGGCATCGGCGGGGTGTCGTTTTGGACCTTCGTGGTGAACTCGCTGGTCCTGGCGGTGGCCTCCGTCGTCGGGATCACCCTGTCGTGCTCGGTGTCGGCCTACGCGTTCGCGCGGATCACCTTCCCGGGGCGGGGGATCTTCTTCGGCTGCATGATCGCGACGATGCTGCTGCCGTTCCACGTCGTGATCATCCCCCAGTACATCGTGTTCAACCAGTTGGGCATGATCAACACGTACTGGCCGCTCCTGCTGGGCAAGTTCCTCGCGGCGGACGCCTTCTTCGTGTTCTTGATGATCCAGTTCATGCGCGGGCTGCCCCGCGAGCTGGATGAGGCGGCCCGCATCGACGGTGCGGGGCACGTCCGCACGTTCGGCTGGGTGATCCTCCCGCTGATGAAGCCCGCCCTGGTGACGAGCTCGATCTTCGCCTTCATCTGGTCCTGGAACGACTTCTTCGGACCGCTGCTGTACCTGAAGGCGCCCGGCATGTACACGATGCCGCTGGCGTTGCGGCTCTACGTCGATCAGACCTCCACCAGCGACTACGGGGCGCAGATGGCGATGGCCATCCTGGCGCTGCTGCCGGTGGTGCTCTTCTTCATGGCCTTCCAGCGTCACCTGGTGCAGGGGGTCGCGACCCAGGGCCTGAAGGGATGAGCAGGGTCAGTGGTGCGGCGGCGCGTCGCCGGGAGCCGGAGGTCTTCGGCGGGCGACGCGTCGCGGCCTTCGGCGAAACTCTCGTCGTCGGCCTCGCGGTCACCGCCCTCGCGCTACCGCTCGTCACGGCCGCCCCCGCCCTGGCGGCAGGCGCCCGCCACCTGACCAACCACGTCGAGGGACGCAGCGACACGGTGGGGTCGCTGTTCCGCGACGGGTGGCGGGCGATCCGCACGGGCTGGCTGTTCGGGCTGGCGTCCGCCGCCGTGGTGGGCGTCCTGCTCCTCAACGTGGCACTCGGACTGGCGGGGCTGGTGCCAGGCGGTCAGGCGCTGGCGATCGTCAGCGCGCTGCTCGCCGCCGGGGTGGCGGTGTGCGTGTGCCGTACGGCGGCCCTGTGGTCGCCGGGGGCCGACTGGCGTGCGCTGTGGCATCAGGGACGCACCCTGGTGATCACCGACCCCGTCGGGAGCGCCTACGTCCTGTCCGGATTGCTGGTCGCCGCCGTCGTCGTGTGGATGCTGCCGCCGCTGGTGGTGATCAGCCCGGGCGTCCTCGTCGTGGCGATGGTCTCCGCCGAGCGGCGCCGGGCCGAACCGACGCAGCGCGCGTCTCGGCCCTCGGCGGGAGGCTCGTCCTCCGGCCGCTGACGGCGCTCGACCCTGGCCGCCGGACCCGGGACCCGGACGGCGCTCTCAGGGGACCGTACTCCCGATGGAGTACGCGACGGCGGTGCGCGCGGACGATGTGAGCCGAAGCCCGGCTCGGGAGGATCGATGTGTCGCGAACACCCGGGAGCGGCGAGGCCGGTGCAGGTGCCGGAGCCACCCCGGGACGCGGCCTCCGCCGACCGAAGGAACCACCATGACCGACCCTTCCAGCCAAGCCCCGCTCCACCTCGTGACGGGGGTGGCGGGCAACCTTGGAAGCTCCGTCGCCGCCCGGCTGCTCGCCGATGGGGCCGACGTCCGCGGCCTCGTGCTGCCCGGCGACCCGGCCGCCGCCCGCGTCCCCGCGGAGGTCGACCTGCGCACCGGCGACGTCACCGACCCGGCGAGCATCGAGCGCTTCTTCGACGCCGAACCCGGACGCCCGCTCGTCGTGATCCACTGCGCCGCGATCGTCACCGTCGAGGCGGGCTTCAGCCAACTCGTCCACGACGTCAACATCACCGGCACCCGCACCATCGTGGACGCCTGCCTGGCCCACGGCGTC
>NZ_DAIOIA010000007.1:0-50579 GCF_036744435.1 Propioniciclava sp.
AGGTCACCCGCCGAGGCCCCGCCACCGCGCCGACCGCCTCCGAGATCGACGCCTTCCTGGCGAACTGGAGCGCCCAGGCGGACATGGCCTCCTCCTGAGAGACCGTTCTCACCCCGCTGGGGTCGGGGCCGTGCTTCGGAAGCGGGGATGAACCAGGACGAAACCGGTGACGAGCGCCATGATGCCGGTGGCGATGATGATCGGCAGCGGAGCCCACCACCCATAGAGCGCGGTGCCTGCCGTGGGGGCGATGACGAAGCTGAGGCCGCTGGTGGCGGCGGCGAGCCCGGCGAGCCCGCCTTGCTCCTCCCGGCTGACCAGCAGTGTCGGCCCGGCCGTGTAGCCGGGCGTCGCGACGCCGAGGCCGAAACCGATGAGCAAGATGGCGGCGAACAGTGCCACGGCACCGAGGTCGGGGATCAGCAGCGCGAACCCGAGGACGGCCACCGTGCCGCCGACGCGCAGCAGGGTGGGCGGCGTCCAGCGGCTGCGGGGAACGACGATCGCCTGGGCGACGATCATGCCCACCCCCGCGGCCAGCAGCACCCCGCCTGTGACGAGGCCGGTGGTGCGGGAGTCCAGGTGCAGGCGGTCCTGGACGATGAACCCGGCGATGACCTGAATGAAGCCGAGTGCGGTGAACATGCCGAATCCGGCGACCAGGAACGGCCACACCCGCGTATCGAACGGGCTGACGTGGGCGGGCCGCTCGATGAGTTCCTGGCTCGGTTCACGGCGCAGCCGGAAGATGAGAAGCAGGAGCGCGACGCACAACAGCAGCGGAACCACGATCAACGGGGTGAGGATCCCGGCCGCGGAGAGGACACCGCCCAGCACGGAGCCCCCCACCATGGCGATGCCCTGGACGGCGCCTACCCCGGCCAGGCCCTTCACGCGGGCTTCCCCGTCGGTCGTGACGTCGGCGATGTAGGCCTGGGCGGTGGGCGGGACGGCGGCCAGCGCCGTGCCGAATCCGATGCCCCGCAGCAGCACGAACAGCAGGAAGAGGGCGGTGCCGGTGATGACGCCCGTCATCCCCAGGTGGGCCAGCAGCGCGAAGAGCGCCATCACCGTGGTCCCGAGGGCGAAGGCGGCCACGAGGACCGGTTTGCGGCCCCAGGACTGGGATCGGCGCCCCCAGAACTGACTGGTGGCGACCACCATGATCGCGGCGGCGCTGATGGTGACGCCCACCTGCCATTCGGCCAGGCCCACCTCGCGCGACAGCGGCGCGATGATCGGGTTCAGCGTCATCTGGCCGAGGTAGGCGAGGAAGACCGCGGCCAGCAGGAGCGGGATCTGCGGCTTGTGGCGGGTGTCCGTCGCTGTCGGGTCTGTGTCCATGGGTGTGGTTCCTTACGAGGTCGGCTCGTGGGTGAGGTGGATGCGGGTGTGGGGGACTTCCTGGAGGAGTTCTTCGTCGTGAGTGGTGACGATCACCAGCGCCCCCGCAGCGGAGAGGTCTTCCAGGAGGTGGGCGACGCGCCGCATGTTGTCGGCGTCGAGTCCGCTGCTGGGCTCGTCGAAGACGAGGATGTCGGCGCCGCTGGCGACCGCCGCGGCGATCGCGAGGCGCTGTTTCTGCCCCCCGGACAGGCTCAGCGGGTGGTCGGAGTCGCGACCGGTCAGGCCCAGCTCGTCGAGGATCTGCCGGGAACGGTCGTCGGTGAGCTTCGGGTTGGAAAGCAGCAGCTCGTGGGCGACGGTGTCGCTGAAGAGCTGGTAGTCGGTGTCCTGCATCACGAAGAACGCCTGACGTACCCGCTGGCGTGTGGTCAGGGTCGCCCCGTCGACCTGGACGGCGCCCGAACGCAGCGGGGTGAGGCCGGCGATCACGCGGGCGAGCGTGGTTTTGCCCGCGCCGATGGGGCCCGTGATCGCGACGATCTCGCCGGGGCGGGCGGCGATGTCGCGGGTGAGCCGCTGCAGCACCGTCGCTCGTCCTGCCCGCGCCGTCGCCTCCTGAAGGGACAGCTTCCGGCCCGACGCCGAGTCGTTCGCGGCGCGCGTCCTCGGTTCTGCACGGTGAGTGATCGGCACCTGAATGTCCGGCTCGGCAGGCCGGGCGGTCGGCGCGTGCGCGCTCGGCTCAGCCGGGTCCGGGGTGGGGGCGTCGCGGGTGGCGCGCAAGCCCAGCTCCCGGAGCCGCTCGGCGGGCAACGCCCGGGCCACCGCCGCTGGCCATGCGTGGGTGATGGCCCCCTCGTCCAGGCGGACGATCCGGTCGGCGCGTCCGGTGAGGAACGCAAGGCGGTGCTCGGCGACGACGATGGTGTGGCCCAGATCGTGCAGCCGGTCGAGGACGGAGCCGAGCCGCGCGGTCGCGTCGGGGTCGAGGTTGGCTGAGGGCTCGTCCAAGAGGACGACGTCGGGGTGCGCGGCGATCGCCGAGGCGAGGGCGACGAGCTGCTTTTGCCCGGACGAGAGCCCGAAGATGGGTCGTCCGCGCAGGTTCCCGATGCCGGTGAGGCGGGCGGCCCGCGTCACATCGGCGTCGATCTGCGCGGTGGGCATGCCGAGGTTCTCGCACGCGAACGCGATCTCGTCGTCGACGGTGGTGGTGAAGAACTGGGAGCGCGGGTCCTGGAACACGACGCCGACGCGCTGCGCGATCTCCCAGCTCCGCATCGTCGCGATGTCGCTGTCGCCGATCCGCACGGTGCCGGTCAGGGTGCTCGGATAGGCGTGCGGAATCAGCCCGCACGCCGCCTTGACGAGGGTGGATTTGCCGCACCCGCTCGCCCCGGTCAGGACGACGAACTCGCCGGGCGCGATGGTCAGGCCGACCCCGGTGATGCTCGCCGCTTCGCGTCCGGCGTAGGTGAAGGTGACGTGGTCGAAGGTGACGCCCGTGCCCATCAGCGCACCACGCCGCCTTCGACGCCGACCACCACCGCGGTGGCGACCGCAAGGAGGGCGAGGTAGGCGGCGTCGGCCGCGCTGAAGCGGAGCGGGATGCGGGTGGTTCTGGTTCCGGGCCGTTCCAGTCCGCGCGTGATGGCGGCGGCGCTGAGCTCTTCGGCGATCGTCGTGCACCGCTGCACGAGCGGGACCACGACGAGTTCGGCCGTCCGGGCGGGGGCGCGCAGCAACGTGAGAGGGGTCAGCGGGATGCCTCGGGTGCGCAGCGCGTCGGCGATCTGGCGGAGTTCGTAGCCGATCGTGGGCGTGAACCG
Source organism: Propioniciclava sp. (assembly GCF_036744435.1). Lineage (NCBI taxonomy): Bacteria > Bacillati > Actinomycetota > Actinomycetes > Propionibacteriales > Propionibacteriaceae > Propioniciclava > Propioniciclava sp. Next base: position 3,177 of record NZ_DAIOIA010000007.1, read on the forward strand.
CAGCATCACCGCGAGCGTGACCGTGACGGCCCGCGGGACGCGGAGGCGCTCCAGGGCGGCCACGAAACGTGACACGCTCAGCGCCCGGGTGAACAGCAGGCCGGCGCCCATCAGCGGGCCGATGCGCACGAAGACGGTCAGCGTCGGGATCAGCAGGCTCAGCGGGGTCGCGGCCGCCCAGAGCTCGATCGACGCCCTCAGCCCGGCGAACACGACCCACAGGACGACCATCGCCGCACCCCCGCGCGGGCTCGCGACGACAGCGATGAATGCGGCTGTGAGGAGCACGAACACGGCGGTGGCTGCCAGCGTGTGCAGGCTGAACGTCACCGTGCCGATCAGCAGGATGTGCACCAGGACGGTCCGGGGATCCAGGACGATGCGTGGTCGCGGCGAGTGAACCGTTGCGGTGGTCACCAGGGGACCACTGGTCACCTATGCCTGCCCGGGTGAGAAGTGCTTGCGCAGCATGCGTCGCGCGAACAGCATGACCACCACCGCGAGGGCGACCATGACGCCGAGGGCGACGAGCGCCAGCTGGCTTTGCGCGGCACTGATCACGTCATTGATGTAGCCGGGGTCCTGCCCGATGCCCTCACCGGAGGCCCGGAACGAGTCGGCCGCGAACATCGCCGCGCCGAACACGCCGCCGTAGTTCGCGAGCGTGAACGCGATCCACGCACCCGTGATGCGGGAGAGCTTCGCGGCGCCGCCGCGGGCGAGCACCACCTCGCCGAACACTCCGGCGATCAGCATGAGCACCGTCAGCGGCCATCCTCCGAGCACGCCCCAGGCGACGCCAAAGATCGTGGCGGTCAGGAAGGCGGCTCCCCTCTTCTGCACGCGCGTGACGATGATCGCGTAGAACACGGCGCCCAGGAGCGCGAGGAGGGCCGGGTTGAAGAGGTACACCATCGGGTGGAGGGAGGTGACGGTTCCGGTGACGATGCTGAGCACGAACAGGAGGGCGGTGAAGATCCCGATCGTGGCGAGATCGCGCACCCCGAGGCGGTTGGTTGCGGTCGGGGCAGTCGGCGAGGACATGGCGGTGCCTTTCGAATGGGTTGGTCGCGGGTTCAGAGGAGGCGCGCGGTGTTAGGCGGTGACGACCGGCGCGCCCTGGTCGGCGTCGATCAGCCGCCAGCCCGCCGCCCGGGAGCGCTCGTTCCAGAAGTCGGCGTAGCGGCCCCCCGCAGCCAGGAGTTCGGGATGCCGGCCTCGCTCGACGATGGCGCCGTGCTCGTCGAGGACGAGGATCTGGTCGGCCTCGACGACCGTGGTGAGCTTGTGGGCGATCACCAGAAGCGTCGCCCGCTCCCGGAGCCGGGCCAGCGAGCGGTTCACGTAGCGTTCGTTTTCTGGATCCAGGGCGGCGGTGGCTTCGTCGAGCAAGACGATGGGGGCCTGCTTGAGGATCGCGCGGGCGATGGAGACGCGTTGGCGCTCACCCCCGGACAGGGCCGAGCCGCCCTCCCCGACGCGGGTGTCCCAGCCGTGCGGGAGCCGTTCGGCGATCTCGGTGACGCCTGCCAGCGCCGCGGCCTCGTCGATCTCCGCCTCGGTGGCGGCGGGGCGGCCCAGACGGATGTTGCCCCGCAGGGTGTCATCGAAGAGGTAGACGTCCTGGAACACCAGGGCGAGTTGCGCCATCAGATCCTCGGTGGTGAGGTCGCGCACGTCCGCCCCGCCGACGCGCACCGCGCCTGAGTCGACGTCGTAGAAGCGGGTGATGAGCCGCGTCATGGTCGTCTTGCCCGATCCTGACGGGCCCACCAAGGCCGTAAGGGTCTGGGGCTCGGCGGCAAAGGTGATGTCGGTCAGGACCGACGTGCCCGGCTCGTAACCGAAGTCGACCTTCTCGAACGTGACGCGTCCGGGCTGGGTCAGGGAAGTGGACGCTGCCGGGGCGTCCATCGGTGCGGTGTCCATCACCTCTTGGATGCGGGTGAGTTCGCCGCTGGCCGATCGGACGGCGCCGCCGAACTCGCCGATGTCGCTGAGGGGCTGCACGAACCGGGTCGCGATGCCGAGCAGCGCCAGCAGGTCGACGCCGCTGAGCGTGCCGCCCAGGGCGAGGAAGGCGGCGAGGACGATGACCGCCGCGAAGACGAACTGGATGACGATCGTGTTGAGCAGGAGGCCGAGCAGCGAGTCCGTCAGGCTGGTGCGCACCGCGCGTTGCTGCGCCTCGATGGCGTCGTCCAGGGGCTGGTACCGTCCGCCGCCGGTGCGTCCGGCCGCGCGGAGGGCTCCCTGGTTCCGGGCGAACTCGATGACCCGGTCGCTGGCTTCGACCGCCGTGTCGTGGGTGCGCTGTTCGCTGCGCGCGACGAACCAGGCGGCGAGCCGTCCACCGGCCCAGATGAGCGGGGAGGATGCGACGAGGACGAGCCCCAGGCGCCAGTCGAAGAACAGCATCAAGACGGCGACGGTGGCGGGCGCAGCGATGGCGACGGCGAGCGGCGTCATCAGGTGGGCGGCCGCGGTGCCTGCGGCCAGGGTGCCCTTCGACGCGATCTGGGCGATGCTGCCGACGCGTCCGGCGAACCAGCCGAGCGGCAGGCGGACGAGGTGGTCGCCGATGTTGAGGTGCATGGTGCGCAGCACGGTGATCGCGATGGAGAAGCCGCGCATCGCCTGCACGTAGTGCGCGACGGCGCACAGCAGCACGACCAGCGCCAGCACGCCGATCCACCGCCATGTGGCCGGGTAGTCGCCCGCGACCAGGCTGCGCGCAATCGGAACGAGCAGGCTCACGGCCGCGCCCTGGAGGATGCCGTAGGCGGCCACCCAGATGAGGAAAACGGTGTAGCCGCGCTGATGGTCGGGGCCCAGGATGGTGCGAAGCTGGCGGATCATGCCAGTGCTCCTTCGTGATCGGGTGTCGGCTCGTAGGCGCGCCACATGCGTGCGTAGAGGCCTGCTTCGGCGAGGAGTTCCTCATGCGTGCCGGATTCCGCGACGCGTCCCCGGTCCAGGACGACGATCCGGTCTGCGCCGGCGATGGTCGCCAGCCGGTGCGCGATCACCAGGAGCGTGCGTCCGGGGACGAGGTGGGCGAGGGCGTCTTGGATGCGGGCCTCTGACTCGGGGTCGGCGAAGGCGGTCGCCTCGTCGAGGATGAGGACCGGAGGATCCGCGAGGATCGCCCGCGCGATCGAGACGCGTTGGCCTTCGCCGCCTGAGAGCAGCGCGTCCTCCCCGATGACGGAGTCGTAGCCGCGCGGCAGCGCGAGGATGCGCTCATCGATCTGCGCCGCCCGGGCCGCGGTACGCACCTGCTCCAGCGAGGCGTCCGGAAGCGCCAGCCGGATGTTGTCGGCGACGCTGGCCCGCACGAGCTGCACGTCTTGGAGGACCATCCCGACGTGCCGGTAGAGCTCGGCGGTCGCGATGTTGCGCAGATCCACGCCACCCAGCAGGATCCGCCCCGCCTCGACATCGTGGAAGCGCGCCAGGAGGGTGGCCAGCGTCGATTTGCCGGAGCCCGAGGGGCCCACCAGCGCGGTGACGGTCCCGGGTTCCAGGTCGAGGGTGATGTCGTTCAGCACCCGGTGTTCGCCGTCGTAGCTGAAGCCGACCCCCTCGAAACGCACCTGGGCCGACGTCGGGGTCTGGGGGTCTGCCGGTTCGGGAAGGACGGGGGTGTCGAGCAGGGTGACCAGCCGGCCGGCGGCGGCCGCGGCCTGGCGGCGTGCCTGCATGCTGAAGCTGACGGTCATGATGGCCGTGGGCAGGGTCATCGCCACGAGGGCGGCGACGACGGCGTCCACGGGGTTGACCCAGCCGGAACTCACGAACCAGGTGCTTCCGATCAGGTTGACCAGCAGCACGACCGGGGCGGAGATGGCGATGGTGGCCAGGGCGTCGGTGCGCAGCATCGGTCGTACCCAGGCGCCGTACGCGTCCCCGAACTCGATCGCCGCCTCGCGATAGGCCTGATGGGCGCGTCCGGTCTGGCCGAAGGTCTTGACGACCGCGATGCCGGAGACGAACTCGACGATGGTCTGGCTGATCTTGGCGATGCCCGCGTTCATCTCGCGCATCTTCTCGCCCAAACCGCGCGTCATAGATGCGTAGACGGCCAGGTATATGGGGATCGTGATCACCCCGAGGATCGCGAGGCGCCAATCCAGCCACAGCAGGTAGCCGATGCCAGCCAGCGGCACGGTGATCGCGGCGGTCGTCTCCACGGCGCCGTGCGCGACGAGGTAGTGGATGTCGTTGATGTCGTTCTGGGTGGCTTTACGCACCAGTCCCGAGGAATGCTGGGTGAACCAGCCCAGCGGCACCCGGCCGAGCCGCTCCACGATGCGACGGCGCAGGATGCCTTGCATGCGCGTGTCGGCGAAGTGCGTCACCGACAACGCGCCGCCGCTCAGCACCGTACGGAGCACGAACCCCCCGACGACGACCCCGGCGATGGCCCACACGGTCCCTGCGGGAGCGGCGGCCCCCTGGGCGATGAAGAGTTTCGCGAGCTCCGCGATCCCGATGTAGGGGGGCGATCGCGGCGACGGAGCCGACGATCTGCAGCAGCACCGCGGTCACGATGGCCCCGCGCACCGGGGAGATGAGCGCGGAGAGCGCCTGCGGATCGGGAGCCTCCACGCCCTTCTCTTCGGTGGCTTCGTTCTTTGCGGACGCCTCAGTCGGCGGGTCTGCATGGGTGGTCGTGGTCATCGCTGCTCCTCGTGGGTGTGCTCGGGGGCGAGTTCGTGGTCGATTCCGGCCAAGACGATGCGCAGCTTCCCGTGGAACCACGCCGCCGGATCCTCGCGGATGGCCCGCACCATCTCCCCGCGTAGTTGCGCCGCGGCCTCGCTGGAGCCGTGCTGCGTGGCCCATTCGGCCTCCATCGCTTGGCGCACGGAGGCGGGCTGCGACTCCAACGTGGCGGCCATCGCCTCGACGCCGCGTCGGCTGTCGGCGGCCAAATCAAAGACCAGGTCGACGGCGAGCACCGCATTGCGCGGTGAGAAACCGCGGTCGACCAGGGCGAGCCCGATGCGATCCGATAACTCCACCATCGACGCGGGCACCACGCCACGGGTGGCCTCGGTCACCGCACCGGGGTAATGCTCCCAGGCGTGCCAGGACGCCAGCGACCACCGCTCCAGCAACTCGCGCCAGGAACCCTCCAGGTCGGGCCACTCGATGCGCCGCAACGCCAGATCCAGCCCCATCCGGACCAGCGCGTCACGATTCGCAGCATGCCGGTACAAGGTGGCCTGCCCGACGCTCAGCCGCTCGGCGACACCGGCGAAGGTCAGATCCCGGAACCCGACCGCGAGCACCGCCTCGGCGATCTCTGCCTCTCCGATGGCCGGCGGACGGCCCGGCCGACGCCGGCCCCGGCCCCAGGCCGTACTTCCTCTTAGGGTCACCTAAGTAGATTAAGATAGATAGCTCTCGAAAACAACGCGTGTCAGCAGGTGGGACTGGACGCATGGATAGGCGCGGGCCGCCCGGGAGCAGCAACCTCGAGTGAGGGTGCATGAGGTCCGCCCCCGGTTCGACAGCCTCGATGGGTGGAAGGTTGGCGCATCACACGGCCCGTGACAACGGCGAGAGCGTCATGTCGATCACCCGTATCGCCCAAGGTCCGATGTCACGACGCTTGTCTTCCTCGGCCGCGCCGCCAAGAAGACCGCCTGCACCTGCTCGCCGCGCACTTCGCCGACGCCATCGACCTCGACGCATTGAAGCGCCACCAAGACCGCATCCGTGCGGGCCTGGCCGACGTGAACCGCCGCGCCGTCGAGCACAGCGAGCATCACACGGGCGGGCGGGCGTTCCTCCATGACTCGCTGCGGCTGCTGACCGATGCACACCACGCCTACACGCACTCGGGCGACGCCGACAGGCGGATCGCGAACCAAGCCTTCTACACGCGCATGGACATCACCGACGACGAACAGCTCCGCCCCACACTCGCCGAGCCCTTCGCCACGATCTTCCGCGAAGCCCACCAGGGCGGCAATGAAGGCAAGGAAGCGAAACGGGAACACTCAACATCTTTCGATGTCGCGTGTTCCCGTAAGACACTTTGGGTGGAGCTAAGGGGATTCGAACCCCTGACCTCTTCCATGCCATGGAAGCGCGCTACCAACTGCGCCATAGCCCCAGGTTTCCCTGCGGAACGAGGTAGAACGTTACCTCCTCGCGGGGAGTTCCGCCAAATCGTTGCCGCAGGGGTGGGCTCGTCAGCCCGTGATCGGCAGGGCGGACATCTGGCGTCCGGCCTGGGTGGTCAGGATGAGGGTGGCGTCGCCGCGGGGGATCTCGAATCGCACGTAGCCGGTCGCCACTTCGCCGGCGGCCAGGCGTCCGGTGTCGAGTTCGGGGGCGGGGGCACCCGGGGAGGGATCGTAGACCTGCGTGCCCATGTTGGAGAACATCACGAATCCGTAGGTGATGGCGCCCTGATCGGCGGTGACCTTCACCCGGACCACTAGAGACTCGTCGCTCTCCCACGAGTGGCTGAGCACCTCCCAGCGTCCGGTGCTGTTGGTGGCGCCCGGCAACGAGAAGGGCATGCCGGGACCGGCCGAATCGGTCGGCGCGGAGGCGCTGGGAGAGGGGGCGGGCGTGCTGGTGCCCGGCCGGATGAACACCACCGCAAAGACGGCGGCCACCACCACAACGGCGAGCGCGATGAGCCAGCGGGCACTGCGGGGACGCTTCGGCGGGGCGTAGGCGTTGATGTCGACGGGGCGGCGCTGGTAGGGATCCTGCTGCGGCCACTGTTGCGTCATGCGGCGAGGCTACCTGACCGGTCGCCACCCCACCGCTGTCGGCTGTGGATGGCCCGCCAGCCTGTGGATCATGGCTCCAGAGCGCGGCGCCGGCCCAACTGTCCGGCATGAGTCATCCTGACCTCGAGCGACTCACCATCGCCACCACGACCGACCTGGTCGAGATCCTGCCCATGCTCTTGGGGTTCCACCCCGAGGAGTCCCTCGTCGTGGTCGCCGTCGATGCCAACCAGGTCGTCGTCACTGCGCGCACCGACCTACCAGGCCCGACCAGCACCCTCAGCCCGGCACTCGGCCAGTTGTGGGCCCGCTTCCCGAGTGCATGTTTCGTGTTCATCGGGCTGTCCTCGCGCCCGCACCGCGCCTGGGAGGCCCTGCGAGCGTTGGACGCGGACCTGCCCGAGGGCACGCAACGGCGCTACCTCGTCGCCGACGGCGAACGCTGGTACGAGGCACCCACCGACCCGACGGGCACCCCCTATGACCGGGTCGGCAACGTCCACCTGGCCCGGGCTGCGTTCGGAGGGCGTCCGGTGCGCTCCAGCCGCGACGAACTCACCGCACTGCTGGAGCCCGCCTGGTCCCCGGCTGACGTCCGGGCGGCACTCGTGCGGGTGGAGGCGCGGCTCGGCGGGGTGAGGGATCTGCGGGCGCGCGCCGACGCGCTCCTGGCCGCCCACACGCTGGAAGGCCCTGACCTCACCCTCGACGACGCGACGCTGCTGTGCCTGGCCTCTCACGACCAGGACTTCCTCGACGCCCACCTGTGGGCCCTCACGAAGGACACGGCGGCCACTCACCAGAGGTTGTGGCTGCAGGTGGTGCGCGGCAGCGTCCCAGCCTGCTCGGGCGGGGCACTGATCGGGCTGGGGATCAGCGCCTGGCTGGCGGGGGAGGGTGCCGTGCACACGGTCTGCCTGGAGAAACTCGGCCGGGTCGCCGGGCCGCCCGACTGGGTGGATCTCCTCGACCTGATCAACACCGCCGCCCTCAGCCCCGACGACTGGGAGACGCTGCGAGAACAGAGGCGGACGCTGCTCCCCCTCTTCGGAGGCTAGGGGAGCGACAGCTGGAACGAGGAGCAAATGCCGCCAGGCGGCGAGACCGCGGTAGAAACCGAATCGCCGTCGAAGCATCGCTCGGGGAAAGCCTCGTTCGGGGAAGCGACGAAGGGTTCGGGGAAGCGACGACGGAGTGTCCCAGGCAGGGAGCACCTAACGCCCCTGCCATGAGGCATGGAACCCGGCCACCGAGCCGGTGTCCAAGGCGCTGCCGTGCGCTGTCGCTGTTGCTGTCACGCACCACGAGCTGCTCCACAGTCGACTCAATGTCGAGGGCGACGACACCTCTGTGCATCAGATGGGTGCCCAACCCGCATCCGCTCGCCTGGAATGACACGTTCCACCAGGGGGCGATGAGGCTCGTGGGGACCAACGGCGCCGTGCCGAGGATCTGCAGGCTAGTGCGCGTCACTGCAGACGGAAGGCTGTGGATGAGCAGACGTCGAATCCCGGTTATCCACATTCGCGGGCGATGCTGACGCTGCGGCGGGGCCGCCGCCCAATCTTGCGGCATGAGTAGGAACGCAGGGTCGCGCGAGGCAGTCCGGGCCAGGCTCGACGCGCTGCTGGACGATGTCCGGGGCGCGCGTCGCGCCGAACCGGACACGGGCGAGCCGTGGCGGGAGCCGGAGAACGCCGCTGAGTGGGCGCCGCCCGCGTCGAGGGGGCGTATCCCTCCTTCGAGCGCCTCCCCGGCCCATGAGCCGGGGTATCCGGTGCGCCCCGCGGCCACGACGGGGCGCCTGGTATCGGGGGCCAGCCGGTTCGCCCCGGCGACCAGCCGAACCACGACCGACGCCGATCACGGGCTGCCGCCGTCGCCGACACCCGACCCCGGCCCGATCCCCGCCGGTGCCGGGTTCCCCCGTCCCCGCGGCGAGGCCCCTCCAGGGCCCGGTGCGCGCGGTGTGGACCGTCGAGGCCCTGCCTTCCACGCTGCCGATCTTCGAGAACGCGGACTCGAAATCGGACAGCCCGACGACGGTGCGGGTGGACGGCCGAGGCGGGCTGACGTCTGCCGAGGAACGGTTCGCCCCGCAGCGGACGTGGGGGCCGCCCTCCTGGCGCGGTTCACCGGCCGTCACCTCGTGGTCGTCGCGGCGATCGGGTTGATCGGGCTCGTGGCCGCGGTGTGGACGATGAGCCAGGCACGCGCCATCCCGGTCGAGGCGGCCACCCCCACCCCACTGGCGACGACGGCCCCGCTCACCTCCGAGGCGAGCGCGACCCCGCAGCCGACCATCCGGGTCCATGTCGTGGGGGCCGTCGCACGGCCCGGAGTGGTCAGCGTGCCCGAGGGGGCACGGGTCGAGGACGCCCTGGCCGCGGCCGGTGGTCTGCTGCCGCAGGCACGACCGGGGGAGCTCAACCTCGCGCAGGTCCTGAGCGATGGGGCGCAGATCCTGATCGGAACCGGCGAGGCCAGTGGCGAGGTTCGAGGCGACACGGGCACGTCGGCCGCGGCGGGCACGGGTGCGGCCGCGGGCACGCCAGTGGACCTCAACAAGGCCAATGCCGAGCAGTTGGACGGCTTGCCGGGGGTGGGTCCGGTGACGGCGCAGCGCATCCTGGCCTGGCGGGAGGCACATGGCCGGTTCACGCGCGTCGACGAACTGGCTGAGGTCGAGGGGATCGGGGCCAAGACGCTCGAGCGGCTCACTCCGCTCGTGCGCGTATGAACGCCGCCGTCTCCGGGCCTGGGCCGGAGCCGAGGCCACCCCCTGGCGAGGAGGATGCACCCGCCGGGCCGGTGGCGGTGTGGGTGATGCCGCTGCTGGCGGGGGCGGTCTGGGGGATGACGGCGGCGATCCGATCCGAGGCCGCGGCAGCGATCGTCGTCGCCGGGATCCTCGTCGTGGTGGTCGGGCTGCTGGCCTGGCGACGCCGCAGCGTCGTCGCAGCAGCCGTGGCCTGCTTGGGTGCCCTGTGTGCGCTCTCGGGCGTGGTGCACGCCGCCGCGTCCACCTTCGATCCGGTGGCGGCCCTGGCTCGGGAGGGGGCGAGCGCGACGGTGGTGGTCCAGGTGGGAGCGGGCCGCACCTGGGAGGCCACCGCCACCCGTCCGGCGTTGTGGCGTGGGACGGCGACGCTGCAGCACCTGCAGGCCCGCGGGCAGGCATGGGACTCAAGGGCCGACGTGGTCGTGATGGCCACCGGGGACGCCGCCCGCACGTGGGCGGAACTGCAGCTGGGGGCGCGCGTCACGACATCAGCCCGCCTGCAGGAGCCCGAGCCCGGGGAGGCCGCCTGGGCCGTGGTGCGGGTGCGCGGCGCCCCGAGCGACGTGGCGGACGCCGGACTGCCGTGGAACGTGGTGGGGGCCCTGCGCGAGGGGCTGCGCGCCGCGTGCGCGCCGCTGCCCGAAGACGCGCGTGCTCTCGTGCCCGCGCTGGTGGTGGGCGACACCGAGGCCATGAGCGATGACCTGCGGGATCGGTTCGTCGCCACCGGGCTCACCCACCTGACGGCTGTGTCCGGCGCCAACCTGACGCTGATGCTCGGCTTCCTGCGGCTGCTCGCCGTGTGGGTGGGCGTGCGAGGCCGATGGATCGCCGTCGTGTTGTCGGGCGGGGTGGCCGGGTTCGTGCTGTTGTGCCTGGGGGAGCCGAGCGTGCTGCGCGCCGCGGCGATGGGACTGGTGGGCCTGGCGGCGCTCGGGCACGGGGGCGGGCCACGCGCTGGGGTGCGGCGCCTCGCGGTCGCTGTCATCGTGGTGGTGCTGCTCGCCCCGGCCATGGCCCTGTCGGTGGGGTTTGCCCTGTCGGTGCTCGCCACCGGCGGGCTGCTGTGGTGGGCGCGTCCCTTTGCCGAGGCGCTGGGCCGATGGCTGCCGCGGTGGCTGGCCGATGCGCTCGCAGTCCCGCTGGCGGCCCAGGTGGCGACCGAACCTGTCGTGGTGGCGCTCGCCGGGCAGGTGAGCGTCGTGGCGGTCCTGGCGAACCTGGCCGCGGCACCCTTCGTCGGCCCGGCGACCGTCCTGGGGTTGGGGGCGACCCTGGCCGCGCCGGTGCTGATGCCGCTCGCCCACGGACTCGCCTGGCTGGCCGGGTGGTGCGCGGTCGGGATCGCGCAGGTGGCGCGCTGGGGCGAAGCATTGCCCGGGGCCGCAGTTCCACTGCATGCCGACCTCGGCGCCCAGGCGGTGGTGGCGGCGATGTGTCTGCTGGCAGCCGCCGTGCTGCCCGCGATCCTGCGCCGACCGATCGCCACGCTGACGCTGGCCGGTGCCCTGGCGGTGGCGCTGGTGCGGCCCCCGGTGAGCCCAGGCTGGCCCGATCCCGGGTGGCGGGTGGCGACCTGCGATGTCGGGCAAGGTGACGCCACCATCGTGCGGACGGGCCCCCGGCAGGCCGCCGTGATCGACACCGGTCCCGACCCGCGGCTGCTGAGCCGCTGCCTGGACCAACTCGGCGTGGAGGCCGTCCCGTTGCTGATCCTGACCCATCTGCACGCCGACCATGCGGGCGGGCTCACCGCGCTGACCGGCCGCGGAGTCGCCATGGTGGTGACCTCCAGCGTCCGGACGCCCGCGGCGGCTGACCGGTCGATCGGCGAGGTGCTGCCCGGGGTGCCGCGCGTCGTCGCGGCGGGAGGCGAGCGGTGGGGGCTGGGTGCGGCCACGCTCACCATCGTCGCGGCGCCCCGCCCGGCGACGATCACCACCCACTCCGAGGGCGAGTCCTCCGCGGAGAACGATGCGTCGCTCCTGATCCGGGCGGAGGTCGACGGGCTCAGCCTCGTGGTGGCCGGCGACGCCGAAGAGTCGACGCAGACGTCCCACGCGCGCCTGGGGGCCGCGGTGGATGCGGACGTCCTGGTGGTGCCCCATCACGGCTCAAGACGCCACAGCGCCGCCTTCTTCGACGCGGTCAGCCCGACAGTGGCGCTGATCAGCGTCGGTGCCGGCAACGACTACGGGCACCCGGCGGACTCGACGGTGCGCGCGGTCACGCAGACCGGTGCCCGCGTGTTCCGCACCGATGAACACGGCAGCATCACCGTTGCGCCCGCACCTGGGGGCCTGTCCGTCACCCCGCAGCGATGAGCCGGCGCCAAGCTGGCAGCTTCCAGGGCGAGACCACCGCACCAGTCTCAACGGCCAGGCCACCACCGGTCCCGGGGCGGGTCAGTGGAGTTGATCGTGACGGGCGACGTCGCGGTCGAACCACGACACCGGCGGGGGCGTCACCGGTGCGCGCATCTCCGCGAGATCGTCGCCGCGCTGCTCCCGGCGCAGAGCCTCCACCACCCAGTCGACAACCTCGGCCGTGGTCTGGGAACGTCGGGTGACATCGACGATCGCCTGCCGAAGCCGCTGCACCGGGCCCGCCAGCCGGCACGGGCGGGTGCGCGTTTGCACGGCGATGACGGTGACCGCCAGCAGGGCTTCGACGGCGAACAGTCGCTCCACATGATCCAGCGCGACCTCCGTCAACCGGATCGACGGGTACGCCAGGGACGCATGGTCCTCGATGCCGTCGCCGACCGTGGTGCCGCTCAACGAGATCGGCGTCGCCGAGTGCTTCACCTGCGCCACCAGGGCGGACGCCGTCTGCGCGAGAATCAGGGGCGTCACGTACCCGGTTGCGGAGGTGACGTGTTGCACCTGCCCGACCAGCGGGACCCCTTGGCGCAACTGCCGGACCAGGATCGCGACCCGGCGCTCGGCCAACTGGGCCACGTGCGCCAACCCGATACGCAACGCGTCGAAGGCCACGGCGATGCCCGTGATCGAGAAGTTCCCGTTCGAGATGAACGCCCCCGTGTCCACGTCGAGGAAGGGATTGTCGGGGGCGCAGCTCAGCTCCACGTCAAGCAGCCGTTCCAGATCGTCGAGTTGGTCCAGGAGCGCGCCATGCACCTGCGGAACCGTGCGCACGGAGATCGGGTCCTGCAGCGAAGCGGTCGGCCGGACGCCTTGCGCGAGGTCACCGTCGGCCAGAACTTCACGGATGCGCCGACCGCTCACCTGCTGCCCCGGATGCGGCCGGGCGGCCAGCACCGTGGCTCCCAGGGGGCTCAGGTTCGCGCCGATCGCCTCCAGGGTGAGCGCCGCCACCAGGTCGGCCCGCGCCGCGACCAGCGCGGTGCGGCGGTGGGCCAGCGACGCGCTCGCGACCGACAGCGCGTTCGAACCCACCAGGGCGAGGGCGTCCTTGGCCTCCAGGACGAGCGGGGGCAGTCCCGCCGCCGCGAGGGAGGTAGCCCCCGGGGCGATCTCGTCCGTCCGGGCAGCCACGCCTCGCCGGCACCGATGAGGACCTGCCCGATCGCGGCGAGCTGAGACAGGTCGGCCGCACCCACCGACCCCTGGTCGGGGATGACGGGAATCACGTCACGCAGCAGCAGTTCCAGCAGCCCCTCGAAGAGGGCGGGGGAGGCGCCCGAGGCGCCCGCGGCCAGCGTGTTCAGGCGGGTCAGCAGGGCGGCGCGACTCTCGATGCGCGACAGCGGCTTGCCGATGGCGGCCGCGTGGCTGAGGATCACGTAACGCTGGAAGTCGCCCATCAGCTCGGCGGGGATCTCGTGGTCGCGCAGTGGCCCCAGCCCCCGGTTGACCCCGTAGGCGGGGACGCCGGACAGCACGGTGGCGTCCACGACAGCCCGGGCGGCGTCGAGCCGAGCCAGGATCCGCGTCCGGTCGACGCGCACCGACGCGTGACCGATGGCGACATCGGCGACGTCGGTGGTGGTCAGCGCCCCGCCGATCTCGACGACGCGCGGGCGGCCGCTCATGACGCCGCGGGTCGTGGGGCAGCGGAGCGCGGACGCACCGGGAGCCGAGGTGGTCGCCCGGGGGGCGGGGAAGAGCCGGGTAGCGGCGTCGGCGGCGCCCTCGGTGTCGAGGTCGGGGGCTGCCATGCTGCCCGGGGAGGGGACCGCTCGCACGTCAGGGAGGGTGTCGCTCATGGGGCGGGGGTGTAGCGGGCGGTGCCTGGGCGCAGGGCGGGATTGAGATGGGTGAGGAAGTCGATCCCCATGATCGCTTCGCATTCCGCGAGGCCGGCGCGGTCGATGCTGGAACCGGACACGGGCAGCCGGCCGGCGGGGGAGACCAGCAGTGCGACGTCCTGGCCGCCCCGGGCGGCGTCCTTGACGGCCAGTCCCTCGCCGGTCGCCTTGTCGAGGATGACGATGGTGTCGGGGTAGGTCGCGACGCGACCGGAGGCGTGCTCCACGGCCATGTATTCGTTGAGGTAGGGCACGGTGTGCTCGCCGATCCGGAAGGTGCCTCGATCCCAGCCTCCGACGGTGCGGGTGCGCTTCTCGATGCGCAACGGTCCCTCGTCGATCAGGTCGGCCTGAAGCCTGGCCTGGGCGGCGGCGACGATGGCGTCGGGGCCGTCCTCGCGGGCGGCGGCGATATCGGCCCCCAGGTCCAGGGCCAGGGAGATGGACCCGTGGGCTCCGTTCGCCTTCACCCAATCGAGTTCGACGGGGTTGCGCGCCGAGGCGATGAATCCGCCGACCCGCACCGAGATGTCGCGCAGCACGTCGTCGACCGTGTTGAGGTTGCCGCGGTTCACCGACACGAAGTGGCCGTGCAGTTCCCGGTTGCCGCCGCTGACCACCTGGATGGACGCATAGCCGGGGCGTTCCCCCAGGCCGAGGCCGCCGAGCTTCCCGGTGGGGTGAGCGCGCACATCGCCTGCGGTGTCGAGCACGGTGACGCCGAGCATCGCCGACTGGATCCATCCGTTGAGGGTCGTGGAGTAGCCGTTCTGGGCGGTCATCACCGCGCCGATGGGCACGTCGGCGGCGCGGATGAGCTCCTGCAGCGCATGGACGTAGTCGGCGGGCCGGATCTCCCAGTTTTTCGCTGCGGGCGCTCCGATAGCCGTGACGGTCGCCACCCATGTATCGGCGGGCACCTCGTCGACCGAGGCGAGCACCGGCCGCTCCAACGCGGTGGCCAGGTTCCCCATGAGTTCCCCGTGATGCTTCCAGCCGCCCCCGCCGCAGGCGAGCAGACCGCCTCCCAGCACGGCGTGGCGGGCATCGATGGGGGTCAGTTCTTTCATGGTGTGCTCCTGGGTTGTGGGACGGATGGGTGGTTGTGCCAGGGGTGTCGGCGATAGCGTCTCGGGACCGGAGGGCCCCGGTTCCCTTGGCTCTCGCGCACGCGACCGGTGCGCGAGGTGCGACCGGTTCAGCGAGGTGGGAGGTGGCCCCGGGTGCCCAGCCACGTGAGCGGCGCCGCCCCGGTCTCCCCGCCGGAGGCGATGCTGGCGGCGGCCTCGTCGTAGCCGGCGCTCGCGTGACGCAGGACGCCGAGGCCGGTGTCGGCGTCCAGGCTGCGGCGCAGCCGCGCGGCCGTCTCCGGGCGTCCATCGGCGACGATGGAGACACCCGCGGACTGCATCCAGCCCGCATAGCCACCGCCCCCGGAGTGGATCGCGACCAGGTCGGCGCCGGTGGCCGCCAGCGCCATCGCGTCCAGCAGGGGGAAGTCGGTGACGCCGTCGGAGCCGTCGCGCATCCCCTCGGTGCCGATCCGCGGATGGGTCATCGAGGCCGAGTCGAGATGGTCGCGGCTGAACAGCACCGGCGCCTCCAGCGTCCCGTCGGCGACCAGATCGTTGGCGGCGACCGCGAACGCGGACCGCTCGCCGTGACCCAGCCAGCACGAGCGCGCGGGCAGCCCCTGGGCGGGGATCTGGGTGCGGGCCAGCTCGATCCAGCGCGCGACCTCGGGGCGGCGCTGCCCGAACAGGCGAATCGCCAGGTCGTCCAGGGCGCGCTGGTCGGCGTCCGAACCGGACAGGCACACCCAGCGGAACGGTCCGATGCCGCGGGCGAACAACGGCCGCAGGTACGCCTCCATGAACCCGGGGATGCGGTTCACCTCGCCGGCGGCGTCC
Source organism: Propioniciclava sp. (assembly GCF_036744435.1). Lineage (NCBI taxonomy): Bacteria > Bacillati > Actinomycetota > Actinomycetes > Propionibacteriales > Propionibacteriaceae > Propioniciclava > Propioniciclava sp. The sequence goes on from NZ_DAIOIA010000007.1 coordinate 18,858, forward strand.
TCGCCGAGGTGCTCCAACGCCTGGACGCGCAGGTTGTTGCCGTTCTCGAACACCACCGAGCCCCGCTCGGCGAACGTCAGCATCGCCGTCACCTGAGCGGCGATGGAGGCCCGCGCGTCGCGTTCGAGCCGCTCGGGATCCTCGGCTTGTGCGCTGCGCCACTGCGTCAGCGAGTAGCCGGAGGGGACGTAGCCATAGCGGGCGTCGTGGGCGGCGGTCTGGTCGGTGACGATGTCGGGGACCACCCCGCGGGCGGCGAGGGCGGGGTAGACGTCGGCGGCGTTGGCGATCAGCCCGACCGCCACCACCGTGCGCGCCTGGCGGGCGTGGGAGAGGGCCTCGAGCGCCACCTCGACGTCGGTCGTGACCAGGTCGAGCGCGCCGGTGTCGGCGAGCCGGGAAGCCTTGGCCGGGTCCACCTCGACGGTCAACGAGCTGAGGCCGATCATCGCCGCGCTGATGGGCTGGGAGGAGCCCATGCCGCCCATGCCCGAGGTGAGCACCCAGCGTCCTGCCAGGGCGTCCGCCTCGCGCCCGGGCGCCGCGTCGAAGCTGCGCCGGGCGATGGTGCCGAACAGTTCATAGGTGCCCTGCAGGACGCCCTGGCGTCCGATGTACTGCCAGGCACCCGCCGTCAGCCCGCCCCACATGGTCTGTCCCGCAGCGGCCCGCTCATAGAAGCGTTCGGCGGTCGCCCAGCGGCCAACCGTGTTGTTGACCGCCGACAACACTAGGGGGCGGACTCCCCGGTCTCCAGCACCCCGACCGCGGCGCCCGAGGCCAGCACGAGCGTCTGCTCCTCCTGCAGGGTCAGCAGCGCCCGGGCGATGGCGTGCGCCTCGTCCCAGTCGCGAGCAGCCTTGCCCAGGGAGCCGTAGACGATGAGCTCGTCGGGGTTCTCGCCCACCTCCAGCACGTTCTCGAACATGCGCAGGAGACCCTCGGCGTGCCAGTTCCGCGCCCGCAGGACAGGGCCGCGCTGGGCTCGATAGGGGGATCCGGGTCCGTCCAGAATGCTGCTGCTCATAGGTTCTCCTCCAAGGTGGGGTGGTGCCGCGCGTCGTCGCGGGGTCGGCGGTGGTGGTGGCGCGCCGCCGGACGCCGAGGACGGCGTCGACGTGGATGTAGGGTCCGGCGGGTCGCGTCAGCGACAGCGGCGGGTGCGCGCGGACGCCGTGCAACAGCTCTCGACCCGCACGGCGGGGGTCGAGGCGGCGGCGTTCACGCGGGTGAGCATGGGCGAACTGTACCCGGCCTGGGTGGGTGGTCTGTTCCCGGGAGTGCTCGCCCCGCGCCCGGGGCCCGCAGCCCACGCGGCACGACGCCCGCTCCTCGGAAGATTCCGATAAGCGGGCGTCAGTGTGCCGAGGCTGGGAGTCCCGAGCAGGAGAGCCGAGACGGTGGGCTACAGGAACGGGGCGACCAGGCGGTCGTAACGCTCCTTCATGGTGGCGAGGGTCTGCTCGCCCGGGGTGGCCCAGATGGCCTCGTTGAAGATCTCCACCTCGATGTCACCGTCGTAGCCGGTTGTGGCGACCCAGCCGGTGATGGTCGGGAAGTCGATGTAGCCGTCCCCGACATGGCCACGCGACAACAAGGCGTCGGCGGCCAGGGGGAGCGTCCAGTCGCAGATCTGATAGGACGCGATGCGTCCCTCGCGCCCGGCTCGGGCGATCATGTCGGCCAACTGGGGATCCCACCACACGTGGTAGGTGTCCACCACGACGCCCACCTCGTGGGGCGCGAACCCTGCGGCCACGTCGAGGCATTGCCCCAGTGTGGAGAGCACCGCCCGGTCGGCGGCGAAGATCGGGTGCAGCGGCTCCAGCACGAGCCGGACGTCGTGCTCGCGGGCGTAGCCCACCAGTTCGCCGATCCGCTCGCTGACGCGCCGGCGGGCAGCGACGATGTCCTTGTCGCCGTGGGGAAGCGCCGGAGCCGACGGCCCCGGGCAGGCGGGCAGCCCGCCGACCACCATGATGAGTTCGTGGGTCCCCAGCGTTTGCGCTTCGCGGATCGCCGCGCGGTTGTCCTCCAGGGCCGCGGCGATGCCCGCCTGATCCGCGGCGGACAGGAACCCGCCCCGGCACAGCGAACTGACCCGCAGCCCGGCGTCGCGGACGATCCGGGCGGCGTTCTCCAGCCCGGCTTCGGCGACGCGGTCGCGCCACAGGCCGACGGCCTCCAGGCCCGCGTCCCGGGCGCCCGTGACGGCCTGCTCCAGCGTCCAGTGCTTCGTCGTCGCCGTGTTGAGCGAGAGCCGGTAGGTCATGCCTGCAGCGCTTCCATCTCGATCCGGCGACCCTCGGCCGAGGACGTCAGGCCATTCTCGGCCAACTGGACGCCGCGGGCGGCCGAGAGCAGGTCGTAGCGGTGCGGGCGCCCGGTGACGACATCGCTGAGGAACTCCTCCCACTGGGCGCGGAAGCCGTTGGCCAGATCGGCATTGGCGGGAACCTCCAGCCACTGGTCCCGGAAGTGCTCGGTGGTGGGCAGGTCAGGATTCCAGACCGGCTTGGGGGTGTGGGCGCGCTGCTGGGCCACGCAGTTGAACAGGCCGGCGACCGCCGAGCCATGGGTGCCGTCGATCTGGAACTCGACCAGCTCATCGCGGTGGACGCGGACCGCCCACGAGCTGTTGATCTGCGCGATCACGGGGTCGCCGCCGGGGGTGCGGAGCTCGAAGATGCCGTAGGCGGCGTCGTCGGCGGTGGCCTCGTAGGGCTGGCCCTGCTCGTCCCAGCGGGTGGGGATGTGGGTGACGGCCTTGGCGGTCACGGCCTCGACTTTGCCGATGATGCCTTCCATCACGTAGTTCCAGTGGCAGAACATGTCGACGGTCATGCCGCCGCCGTCCTGTTTGCGGTAGTTCCAGCTGGGTCGCTGGGCGGGCTGGTGGTCGCCCTCGAACACCCAGTAGCCGAACTCGCCGCGCAGGGACAGGATGCGCCCGAAGAACCCTTCCTCAACCAGGCGGCGGAGCTTCACGAGTCCGGGCAGGTAGAGCTTGTCGTGGACGACGCCCGCGTTCACACCGGCGGCGGCCCGGACGCGCTCGAGTTCGACGGCCTCCTCCAACGTCTCCGCGGTGGGCTTCTCGGTGAAGATGTGCTTGCCGGCCTCCATGGCCTTGGTGAGTGCCGCCTTGCGCTGCGAGGTCACCTGGGCGTCGAAGTAGATGTCGACGGTCGGGTCGGCCAGGACGGACTCCAGATCGGTCTCCCAGCGTTCGATGCCGTGCTTGGCCGCGAGCGCGGCGATGGCGTCGGGGCGGCGTCCGATGAGGATGGGCTCGACCTCGATCCGGGTGCCGTCGGCCAGTTCGAGGCCCTCGTCTCGCAGCGGCAGGATCGACCGCAGGAGGTGCTGGCGGTAGCCCATGCGTCCGGTGACGCCGTTCATCGCGATGGTGAGCTTCGTGGTACCCATGCCGGGCTCCTCCTCCGTTGGAATGCGCTTTCCCAGAGGCTAGCACGGGGACCGGTTCGCAGGGGAGTGCGTCAGCCCCGGTTCCGTCGCGGGGTCGAGTCGCGCATGACCGGGACGGCGTCCACCACGACCGAGCCGGTCCCGTCGCCCGGGCCATGGAGGGCCAGATCAAGCCCCAAGCGGGCAAGCTGCCCGGTGGGGACGCGCACCGTCGTCAGCCCGGGTGTCACGTCGATCAGGGTGGACACGTCGCCGAAACCGGTGAGGCCGACGTCTCGTGGGATGCGGATGCCGGACCGGCTCGCCTCGCGCCGGGCGCCCAGGGCCATGACGTCGCTGGTCGCCACGACCACGTCGTAGTCGAGCCGCGCCTCGATGGCCAGCCGCATCCCGATGGTGCCGCCGGTGCGGGTGAAGTCCGAACTGATCCGGTGCGTGGGCGGGAGCGGGTGACCCAGGTCGGCCATCCGGGACGCGAACCCGGCCGCGCGCGCGGCGGCGGTCGAGTGGCGCTCGGGGCCGGTGAGCAGTAGCGGGTGGCGGTATCCCAGGTCGACGAGGTTCTGGGCGAGCGCGCTCGCGCCGGCCTCGTTGGCGACCTGCACGCAGTCGACGCCGGGAAAGTCCATGCCGAGGGCGACCACGCGGCCGCCTCGCCCGACGTATTGCTCGATGGAGGTGCGGAGCGCCCGCTGCAGGTCGGGATCCTTCCAGCGGGCGCCGACCAGGATGATCGCCCGCACCCGCATGGAGTCCAGTGAGGTGATCACGTCCCCCAGGGCCTCGATGCGGTTCCCGGTGGTGGCGAGGGTGAGGAAGAGCTTGTGCTCGGTGGCCGCGGTGGCGATCTTGTCGGCGATCTCGGCGAAGTAGGGGTCGGTCAGGTCGTGGACCACGACGCCGATCGTCCGGGTCGCCCCACGGGCCATGGCTTGCGCGTTGGCGTTGGGGGCGTACCCCAGGAGTTGGGCTGATTCGATGACGCGACGGCGCAGTTCCTCACCCACGGTGCGCGTCTCGGAGCCGTTGATGGCGCGCGAGGCGGTGGCCAAGGAGACGCCCGCGTGACGGGCTACGTCGCTCAGCGTGGGGGCGCTTCGGGTGGCGCGGACCATGGGGCCTCCTGTCGGCGGGCCGGACGCCTGCACCCTAACGAGCCGGTGAGCGTGCGGCAATCGACGTGCCGACGAAGATCGGGAAAGCGGTTTATCAAGGGCGGTTGCCGCTTCCTGGCGGCAGGGTTGTGCGGCTGGGTCAGGGGTGGCGTCGACGGGGTGGACCCTGCGGCGAGGGGTGTGGTGTGGGTGCTTGTAGATGAAGTATGAATCGTTTTTTTCGTGGACGGATCGGCCGTGGCTTCTTGACGGTGGGCCGTGGCGGCCCTAGTGTCTCGGTAAGCGCTTCCCGGCAACGGGGTCGGTGGGGCACGAAACGAAAGAGGGCAATCAATGTCCATCACCAAGAAACTCGCCGCAGGCGTGGTGGTGCTCGGCCTGGCTCTCGCCGGTTGTGGCTCACCTCAAAGCGGAGGCACCACCAACGGCCAGGGCCAGACGGTCATCAGGTTCACCTGGTGGGGTAACGACACGCGCAACAAGCTCACCAACGACGTGATCGCCAAGTTCGAAGCCGCCAACCCGGACATCGACGTCCAGGGAGAACCGGGCGAATGGTCCGGCTACTGGGACAAGCTCGCCACCCAGGTCGCCGCCAACGACGCCCCCGACGTCATCCAGATGGACGAGAAGTACATCGCCGAGTACGGCAAGCGCGGGGCCCTCCTGGATCTTGAGAAGGTCGGAGTGACCACCGACAAGTTCATGGACGGGACGGTCGATACCGGCCGCGTCGAAGGCACCTTGTACGGGCTGAACGCGGGCATCAACGCCCCCGTGGTCGTTGCCAATCCGAAGGTGCTGGAGGCGGCTGGCGTCGCCATGCCCGACGACACGACCTGGACGTGGGACGACCTGCACCGGATCGGCAAGCAGATCTCCGAGAAGAGCGCCTCCGGCACCTACGGGACGCAGAACATGAGCTACGTCGAGCCCGCGCTGCGCGCCTACCTGCGTCAGCAGGGCAAGGACCAGTTCAACACCAGCGGCATGGGGTTCGAGCCCGCCGACCTGACGAGCTACTTCCAGTGGGGTCTCGACGTCCAGGCCGACAAGTCCGCCCCCAGCGCCTCGGAGACCTCCGAAGACATGGGCAAGGCTCTCGACCAGACGCTGGCCGCCACCAACCGCATCGGCTTCTCGGTCTACTGGTCGAACCAGATCACCGCGCTGGAGAAGGCTTCGGGCACCGAGATGAAGCTCCTGCGCCTGCCCAGCATCGAGGGATCAGCCAACAAGGCGGCCCTGTGGTACAAGGCATCCATGCTGTGGTCGGGCTCCTCGCGGACCAAGAACCCCGAGGCCGTCGCCAAGTTCATCAACTTCCTCGCCAACGATCCTGACGCGGGCACCATCATGGGCACCGAGCGTGGCGTGCCCGCCAACAAGGAGGTGCGCGGGGCGCTGGAGCCGTCCCTGAGCACGGTGGACAAGAAGGTCGTCTCCTACCTCGATTCCATCGAATCGGAACTGGGAGCAACACCTCTGGTCACGCCAGTCGGCGGTGGTAATTTCGGCGTGGTTCAGATGCGCATGGTGCAAGATCTGATCTTCGGACGCAAGTCCCCGATTGAAGCGGCAACTGGCCTCTACGACGAGGTCAAGAGCCAGCTCAAGTGAACTCAAGGCCACGGGTGGGCGGGCGTCGACCGTCCACCCGCGGTCCCCGCCTACGCCCGTACCGTTCGAGCCGCACATCGCGGGAGGAGAAGCCATGAGTGCTCTCAGCGAACTCGGCAAGCTCAGAGGTCGGGGCAAGGAAGAGACACCGGACAACGTCGCCGGGTATCTCTTCCTTCTGCCCTGGCTGATCGGCCTGGTGCTCATCACCATCGGCCCGATGCTTGCCTCCCTCTACCTTTCATTCACCGACTACAGCCTGCTCGCACCCCCCGAATGGATCGGGCTGGAGAACTACCAGCGGATGCTCGGCGATGCCCGACTCCTGAACTCGTTGCGGGTGACCTTCACCTACGTGTTCGTCTCCACGCCGTTGCAGCTGGCGCTGGCACTGGGCATCGCCGTCCTGCTGAACCAGGGCATGCGCGGCCTCCCGTTCTACCGGTCGGTCTTCTACCTGCCCTCGCTGATGGGCTCCTCGGTCGCCATCGCCATCTTGTGGCGTCAGATCTTCGGCACCTCGGGCCTGGTGAACCAGGTGCTGATGGGGCTCGGATTCACCGACCTGCCCGGCTGGATCTCCGACCCGGACACCGCGCTGGGGACCATCATCCTGCTGCACATCTGGACATTCGGCTCCCCGATGATCATCTTCCTCGCAGGCCTGAGGCAGATTCCCACCATGTACTACGAAGCGGCCGCCGTGGACGGTGCGTCAAAGTGGACACAGTTCTGGCGCATCACCATGCCGCTGCTGAGCCCCATCATCTTCTTCAACCTGGTGCTCCAGATCATCGGCGCGTTCCAATCCTTCACCCAGGCGTTCATCGTCTCCGGTGGAACAGGAGGCCCGTCCGACTCGACGATGTTCTACACGCTGTACCTGTATCAGAAGGGCTTTGCCAACTTCGACATGGGTTACGCGTCCGCCATGGCGTGGCTGCTGCTGATCATCATCGGCGTCTTCACCGCCCTGAACTTCTTCGTCTCCAAGTATTGGGTGTTCTACGATGACTGATCAGCACACCGACAGCACCCGCGCTGTCGTCGACAACGACGTCAGCCTCGACACCGGGGGCGCCGGCGACCTTCACGTGGTGAAGCGTCGGGGGCGCACCGGCTCGACCATCAGATCGATCATCAAGCACATCCTGATGGTCGCCGCCGCACTCCTCATGATCTACCCGCTGTTGTGGATGCTGGTCAGCTCGTTCCGGCCCACCGACGAGATCTTCCGCGACTCGGGCCTGCTCCTGACCGGACTGCACGTCGAGAACTACACCGAGGGCTGGAACGCCCTGCAGTACCCGTTCAGCCGCTACCTGATCAACTCGGTGATCCTCGTGCTGGGGTGCATCCTCGGCAACGTCATCTCCTGCTCGCTGGCCGCCTACGCATTCGCGCGCTTGAAGTTCAAGTTCAAGAACATCTTCTTCGCCATCATGCTGTTGACGATCATGCTGCCGATGCACGTCATCATCGTTCCGCAATACATCATGTTCTCCCAGTTCGGCTGGGTGAACACGTTCCTGCCGCTCATCCTGCCCAAGCTGCTGGCCACCGACGCCTTCTTCGTGTTCCTCATGGTCCAGTTCATCCGCGGTCTGCCCAAGGAACTCGACGAGGCCGCCCGCATCGACGGCTGCGGACACTGGCGGATCTTCTTCAACGTGATCATGCCGCTGATGACGCCCGCCATCGCGACCACGGTGATCTTCACCTTCATCTGGACGTGGAACGACTTCTTCAGCTCGCTGATCTACCTCACCAAGCCGGACATGTTCACCGTTCCGATCGCACTGAAGTCCTTCTTGGACTCCACGGGTGGCTCCAACTGGGGCGCGATGTTCGCCATGAGCATCGTGTCGCTCATCCCGGTGTTCCTGGTCTTCCTGTTCGGCCAGCGCTTCCTCATCCGCGGTATCGCCACGACCGGCATCAAGTAATCCACCAGGCTCACGACCGAAGGAGATTCCGATTCCCATGCAGCGCTACGGCCTCATCGGAGCGGGGCACCGCGCCCAGATGTACACCGACGCGATCGGGGGTGCCCACAGCGACGTCGCCACCTTGGTGTCCATCGCCGACAGCAACCCCGGCCGCGCCGGCTACCACCGCGATCGGATGGTGAGCGAGTACGGCTACGCGCCGGACGCCATCACCCTCTACGGACCGGACCAGATCGAGGCGATGATCGCCGATCAGCGGCTCGACCGGGTCATCATCACCAGTCCCGACTACACCCATGCGGGCATGATCACCCGCGCGTTGCGCGCCGGTGTCGACGTGGTGGTGGAGAAGCCGCTCACCATCGACGCGCCCTCGGCACAGTCCATCGTGGCGGCGGTGAAGGAGACGGGACACCAGGTGGTCGTCACCTTTAACTACCGCTACAGCCCGCGCAACTCCGCTCTGAAGGAGCTCATCGCCTCGGGACGGATCGGCACGCCGCTCTCGATGACCTTCGAGTGGGTGCTCGACACGGCCCACGGAGCGGACTACTTCCGGCGCTGGCATCGGGACAAGGCGAACTCGGGCGGCCTGCTGATCCACAAGGCGAGCCATCACTTCGACCTGATCAACTGGTGGCTGGCGGATGTACCGAAGCGGGTCTTCGCGTCCGGCGGGGTGAAGTTCTACGGTTCCGCTGCCGCGGACTCCCGCGGGCTGCCACCGCGTCCCCCGCGGGGAACCCACGACGGCGAGCACGGCCCGTTCGAACTGGACCTGCGCGACGACCCGCGGCTCAAGGCCCTCTACCTCGACAACGAGCAGTACGACGGCTACCACCGCGACCAGGACGTGTTCGCCCCCGGTGTCACCACCGAGGACAACCTGGCCGTGATCGTCGAGTACCAAGGGGGCCCGACCCTCTCCTACGCCCTCAACGCACACAGCCCGTGGGAGGGCTACCGCGTGGCGGTGAACGGCACGCTCGGACGCGCCGAACTCGAGGTCATTGAGCGGGCCAGGATCAGCGTCGACGCCGACGGCAAGGTCATCGTCGACCCCTCCGCGATGGCCGACGCGGTCGGCGTGCGGGACAAGGGCGAACGGCTCACGGTGCAGAAGCACTTCGAAGCAGCCGAGGACGTGCCGATTCCCGAAGGCGTTGGCGGGCACGGCGGCGGAGACGCACTCCTGCTGTCCGATGTCTTCAACGGTCCGCAGGAGGACCCGTTGGGGCGTCCCTCGGACTATGTCGACGGCCTGCGGGCGATCTCGGTGGGCATCTGCGGAAACGTGTCCCTGGCCAGCGGCCGGGCCGTCACGCCGATCGAGCTCGGCCTCAACCTGGCTCGATGACCACCACCGGGGGGTTCGGCGGCTACGCGGACTGGGCGGACTACCTCGCCCGGCGTCCGCGGATCCCCGGACCCTTCGGTGAGCTGTTCGGCGTCCCGCAGCCCGGTATCGCGCAGCCGCACCTCGACGGGGTCTGGGGGGCTGACGGCGTCACCACGAGCCTGCTGAGTTGGGAGGCGGGCTTCGGTCCCCGTCAGCACGCCTACCTGCTGCACCCCGCGGGCGCCGACCCGGCCACGCTGCCGGGCGTGCTGGCGCTCCACTCCCACGGTGGCATCACCTGCGTGGGTGCGGCACGCATGGTGGGCACCGCGGAGGTGCCCGCGCACGTTCGCGCCTACCGGCGTGACCTGGAGGGCGACGCGTGCGTCGCCGACGACCTGGCACGCGAGGGATTCACCGTCCTGGTCCCCGACGCCTTCGGCTGGGGCAGTCGGCGCTTCGATCTCGGGGTCGACGACCCCGTCGCCTACGATGCGGCCGCGCGTGCGCACGAGCATCACGTGGCCAAGGCCTGCGCCCTGCTCGACACCAGCTGGGCGGGCATGGTCGCCCACGACGACCTGCTGGCGCTGGAGGTGCTCGCGGGACGCTGCGCTCCCGGGCCGATCGGCGTCCTGGGCTTCTCCGGGGGAGGTGGACGCGCCGCCATCCTGGCCGCCCTCGACCACCGGCTCGGCAGCATCGTCGTCATCGCCATGATGACCACGCTCGCGAGCCTGTTCCCCGATCACGTCGACCACTCCTGGCTGCTGCACACGCGGGGGCTCGCCGCCGGACCCGATCTGCCCGGGCTGCTCACCTCCCGGGGGGACGCGGCCGTGCTGGTCGGCTACGGACGCCAGGACTCCCTCTTCCCGCCGTCCGGTGTGAAGGCGGCCGACGCTCTCCTCAGACAGGCCTTCGCCCACGCATCGGGCAGCTACACCAACGTCACGGTGGAGGCGGGCCACGCGTTCACCCCCGCCCTGCAGCAGCGGGCCCGACAGCACCTGCGTGCGACCTTGGGCAACCCCGCCCGGCCCCAAGAATCGACATCCCGTGAACCCAACCACGCGATCTCCGTCGTGTGTCCCGCACCACCGATGAGAAAGGTACTGACATGAGCACCGACTACGCCGCCTCGCGCGTCTCCCACGAGGGGGCCGAGTTCTGGCTGCAACGCAACGACGACCTGAGCAAGTCGCTGGTCGTCAAGAACGCCCCCGAGTCGGTCACGGCCGCCTTCGAGGGGCGCTACGAAGGCGACCTCTTCGTCGCACCCGCGACGGGCGACAATGCTGCGGCGCTGCGGTCGGCGCTGCCGTGGCTGAAGCCCCGCCTGTGGGGCCTGGAGACCTCCGCCGGAACCGGTGACCGTCTCGGCTTGGCCACGCCGGGGCACGTGCAGGCGTTCAAAGACGTGGCGGGGGTCAACCCGGTGTTCGCTCAGCAGTCCACCCGCGAGATGGGACGCACCCACCGCACCCCGCGCAACGTCCTGGACGATGCCACCTGGGGAGCCTTCCAGGAGGGCTGGACCGCCGGGGTCGGGGCGGACGCCGACCACCAGAAGACCGAAGAGTCGCTGAGCGAATGCGCCGAGGCAGGCTTCGTGTTCTACACCGTCGACCCGGGCGATGTCATGGACATGGCGGCCCACGACGACGACGAGGCGACCGTCCGGACCAAGGCCGCCGCCCTCGACCTGAGCTCGCTGGACACCTCGCTGGACGACGTGGTGGCCCGGTACGCCGGACAGACCATCGCGTTGGAGTCCGGTCCGCTGGTGCTCGATGAGGAGGGCGTCGTCCGCGCGATCGCCAAGGCGGGCCCGGCCCTGGTCCGTGGCTTGGAGCTCATCCACCACCTCGACAGCCTGAACATCGAGCACGAACTCGAGTTCGCGATTGATGAGACCGACAAGCCGACCACCCTGGTCGAGCACGTCGTCGTGGTGAAGGAACTACAACGCAACGGCGTCGAGCTGATCAGCTTCGCCCCCCGCTGGGTGGGGCAGTTCGAGAAGGGCGTCGAGTACATCGGCGACCGTGCGGCGTTGGCGAAGAACTTCTCCGACCATGCCGAGATCGCCCGCGTGCTGGGACCGTACAAGCTGTCGCTGCACTCGGGTTCGGACAAGTTCTCGATCTACCCCTCCTTCGTGGAGGCGACCCGCGGGGTGGCCCACCTGAAGACGGCGGGCACCAGCTGGATCGAGGCGCTGCGGATCGTCGCCGCCCACGACCCGGCCCTGCTGCGGGAGATCCTGGCGCTCTCGCTGGAGAGCTTCGAGGAGAACCGGCACAGCTACCACCTGTCCTGCGACACCGCGAAGATCCCCACCGATGTGCCGGACGACCGCGTGGGCGAACTGGTGACCGCGTTCGACTCGCGCCAGGTCATGCACGTGGGCTACGGCGCCGTGCTGGACGCCTTCGGACCGCAGATCAAGGGTCTGCTCGTCGAGCACGAGGACGAGTACGCCACCTTGATGAAGGAGCACTTCCTCGCCCACCTGACCCCGTTTGGCGCTCGCTGACCCATCCGTGGGCGCCGCGTCAAGCGGCGTCGGCCCCCGATCCTCACAGGGATCGGGGGCCGACGTGTGTGCTGGGTACAGGCAGCCTGTGCCCTGGAGGCCGCGCCCCGACCATCCGAGGCGTGGCGCCGCGTCCGGAGCCATCGGGGCGCGGCGGACCTGCGTCGTGGTGGACGTGGCCCGACACGGCGGTCAGGTGGGCAGGAAGTCCTCGCGCTGCGGGGTGAACACGTCCACCAGCACCGTGTCGGTGTGGATGATGACCCCGTGGGGCACGTTCGAGGGCACGTAATAGCTGGCCCCGGCGCCGAGGCGCTCGTCGGGGCGTCCCTCCATCAGCAGTGTCAGGTCGCCGGAGACCACGTAGCCCACCTGCTCGTGCGGGTGGTGGTGCACCGGCGCGACGGTGCCCGCCGTGAACGTGAACTCGACCACCATCATCGTCCCGCCGTGGCTCAGCAGGCGTCGCTGCGCGCCCTCGGGGGTGGTGACGGGGTCCGTGGCGGCGCTGCGCGCGATGATCTGCATCCTGAGGCTCCTCAGCCGATGTTCTTGTCGGTGCGGTAGCCCCGCCACGTGTTCTCGAACGCCTCGTCGTGCACGGGGATGGGGCGTCGCTCCCGCCAGGTGAAGGTGGGGGCTTCCACCCCGTCCCAGGCGGTCACCTGGATCACGTCGTCGAGGGCGCCGCCGTCCAAACGCAGCCGGAACAGCTCTGGCAGCGACGACGTCACGCTGGCGTCCAGGGCGGGGAGGTGTCCCTGCGGGTCGGTGTAGAGGACTGATCCGCGCGAGAGGCCGCCGCTGTCGACGTAGTGCTCCATGGCGTTCAGGTAGACGTACTGGCTAGTCAGGATGTCCCGAATCAGGAACAGTCGGCTGACCGAGCGTCGGCTGTCGGCATCCGCGGCGATCGTCGTGTCGTAGCCGGTCAGCAGCGCGGTGACTTCCTGGCGTGCCTGGGCCACCGATTCTCGCGACCGCACCACACCGGCCTTGTCGCTCATCAGGCGGCGGATGTGGGACAGGGCTGCATCGGTGGTGTCCGTACCCGACGCGGCACGCTGGCCCGCCCCTGACAGGAGCGCGGACGCACGCTGGGTGACCTTGTGGGCGGACGCCTGGAACACCTCAGCGGAGACCGGGTCCTCCCGCCGGGCTTGGGCGATGTAGGACGCCGCCCGGGTCGCTCCGACCTGGCCGGAGTTCAGCGCGGCCCCGCCCGGACGGTAGACGCCGTGCGCCCCGGCGGCCTCGCCGACCGGGAAGAAGCCCGTCAGGTTGGACTGCCACCATTGGTCGACCTCCAGGCCGCCGTTGTTGTGCTGCGCGCACACGGCCACCTCGAGCATGTCCGTCTCCAGGTCCACGCCGGGATTGCGCTGGAGATAGAACTCATAGGCGGGCCGGTTCATGTGCTGCAACCGCTCGATGGGGGTGCTGTCGCCCAGCCCCGTCACCCCGGTCGCCTCCAGGTACGCGTACGCCTTCGGGGACAACGCGGAGGCGTCGAAGTGCTCGCGCGCCGGGTTGGCCCGGAAGTCGAGCCACACGCGGCGCCCGCGCAGCTTGGTCTCTTGATAGACCAGCAGGTCGATCAGGGAACTGCCGTCGGGGGCCTTACGGACGTCGAAGGGCCACTGGTAGCCCTTGAGGAAGATCCGGGAGAGCTGATCGCCGTAGTCGGGCAGGAACTCGCCGAGGAACTCCCGGGCGTCTCCGCCGTCGGCGTCGGTGGACACGAACCGGGGGAGCGCCTGCATGTAGGTGCCCGACACGTTCCAGCGCGGGTGGATCGACGCCAGCCCGAACTGCCACTCGGTCAGGTTCTTGCCGTGGACGCCTGCGCGCAGCGCGGCACCGTTGGCGCCCCACTGGCCGTTTGGGTACACGGAGTCGGCGTACATCCCGGCCGGGCCGCCCGTGGCGTAGACCAGGTTGGTGCACCGCAGCAGCAGGAACCGGCTGGGCGCGGAGGCGTCCACATCGAGCCGGACGCACAGCAACCCGACGACGGCTCCCTCGGCGACGACGAGGTCGACGACGCGACACAGGTCCAGGACGGGAATGCCGTGGCCTTCGGTGACCCGGCCCTCCAGCTTCTCCACCATCGTCCGCGATGTGTAGGGGCCCACCGAGGTGGCCCGCTGCCGGGGGTCATGGTCGGTCTTGTAGCCGACGTACTCGCCCGAGGAGTTGTGGGGGAAGGGCACGCCCGACTCGACCAGGTGGAAGAAGGCCCGGGGCGACCAGGCGGCCTCGGCGAGGGCGATGTCGCCGTCCATGGAACCGCCGGAGAACAGCGTCTGGGCCATCTCCTGCACCGAGTCGGGTTCCGACCCTGCGAGCGTGAGCTTGTAGTAGGTCTGCTTGTCCGAGCCCGCGTTCCGGGAGGCACCCGCGCGGCGCTTGTCGGTCACCATGACCACGTCGCGCTGGCCCAGCATGACCAGGCGGTCGGCGGCGCAGTACCCGGCGGCGCCGGTGCCGACCACGACGGTGTTGGCGGTCACGACCGGGATGGGGCGCCCGTCGATCTCGACGTGGCCGTCCGCGTGCGTGTCGATCCACTGCGACTGATCCATGGCGTCCCTCACAAGGTCTTGATCTGCATGCCGCCACCGACGGTGATGACGTCGCCGGTGGAGTAGGGCATCAGGCCCGCGGTCAGGGCGACGACGGCGCCGCCGACGTCGGAGGGCTGGCCCCAGCGCGGCATGGGAACCGCCCCGGAGGCGAAGACGGCGTCGTACTTCTGCGTGACGCCCGCCGTCATGTCGGTGGCGATGACGCCGGGGCGCACCTCGTAGACGACGATTCCCTCGGGGGCCAGGCGGACCGCCCACAACTGGGTGGCCATGCCGACGCCCGCCTTGGAGAGGCAGTATTCGCCGCGGTTGGTGGAGATCGTGTCCGCGCTGATGGAGGACACGTTGACGATGGTGCCGGTGAGTCCGCCGTCGGCGGGGGCGCCTTGGTCGATCATCGCCTTGGCAACCCGCTGGGTCAGGAAGTAGGGCCCGCGGAGGTTGACTTCCATCACCCGGTCGTAGCTCTCGGGCGTGGCCTCCAGGAGGTCGTTGCGTTCGGTGGGGGCGACGCCCGCGTTGTTGATGAGGGCGTCGATGCGCCCCCACTGCGCGAGCGTCTCCTCCACGTAGCGAGCGTGGTCGCCCAGGTCAGCGACGCTGCCTTGGGTGTAGCGCACCTCACCCAGCGTCGAGAGTTCCGCCAAGACGTCGGCGGGCGCGGGGCGGGTGGCCATGATGGAGACCCTCCACCCCTGCGCCAGCAGCGCCTCGGTGATGCCGCGACCGATGCCGCGGTTCCCTCCGGTGACCAGGGCGACCTTGCTCATGGTGTTTCCTTCCTGGGATTTCTCAGCGATCGACGCGCGCGCTGCCGCCGCCGGCGAGCTTGAGGATCTCGGCCTTGGTGGCCATCGTCGTGTCGCCAGGCGTCGTCATCGCCAGGGCGCCGTGGGCGGCGCCGTACTCCAGCGCCGTCTGCAGCGGCTGTCCATCGAGCAGGCCGTACACCAGCCCGGACGCGAAGGAGTCGCCGCCGCCGACGCGGTCGAAGATCTCCAGGCCGGGCCGCTGCGTGGACTGCAGGACGCCCGTCTCCGCGGACCAGGCGATAGCCGCCCAGTCGTTGATGGTGGCCGTCTTGACGCTGCGCATCGTGGTGGCGATCACGCTGAAGTTGGGGTACGTCTTCGCCGCGTTGGTGATCATGGCGGCGAAGCTCTCCAGCGGGAGGGCGTTGAGGTTCTCGTCCACCCCTTCGATCTCCAGGCCGAGGCTGGCGGTGAAGTCCTCTTCGTTGCCGATCATCACGTCGATGTGGGGCGCGATGGTGGTGTTGACCTCGCGGGCCTTCTCCAGGCCGCCGATGGACTTCCACAGGCTGGGCCGGTAGTTGAGGTCGTAGGAGATGACGGTGCCGTACTTCTTCGCCGCGGTGACGGCGGCGATGACGGTCTCCGCGGTGGCCTCCGACAAGGCGGCGTAGATGCCGCCGGTGTGCAGCCAACGCACACCCAGCTTCCCGAACAGGTGATCCCAGTCGACGTCCTCGGGACGCAGCTGCGAGGCGGCGGTGTTGCCGCGGTCGGAGACGCCGACCGCACCCCGGACGCCGAAGCCGCGCTCGGTGAAGTTGAGGCCGTTGCGGACGGTCCGTCCGATGCCGTCGCTGTCGCGCCACACGATGTGGCGGGCATCCACGCCCCCGGCGAGGATCAGGTTCTCCACGAGGCGCCCGACCTCGTTGTCGACCAGCGCGGTGACGACCCCGGCGCGCAGGCCGAAGGCGCGGGACAGGCCGCGAGCCACGTTGTATTCGCCGCCGCCCTCCCACACGTCGAAGGAGCGGGCGGTCCGGATCCGGCCAGCGCCGGGATCCAGGCGCAGCATGACCTCGCCCAGGGAGACGACGTCGTAGAGGCAGTCCTCGACGGGACGCAGGGTGATCGACATGGCTCAGGCCTCCTTCAACGACGCGACCAGGGCGACGGCCTCGCGGCTGAGTCGCTCGATGGTGGCGAAGTCGCCGGCCTTGACGGCGTCGCGCGGGCACATCCAGGAGCCGCCGCAGGCGGCGATGGACTTCACCGCGAGGTAGTCGGCCAGGTTCTTCGGGCTGACGCCGCCGGTGGGCACGAAGGTGATGTCCGGGAAGGGCGCCGCCAGTGCCTTGATGGCGGCGACGCCACCGGAGGTCTCGGCGGGGAAGAACTTCACCGCGTCGAGGCCCAGTTCCATGGCCGCCAGGATCTCGGTGGCGGTGACGGTGCCGGGCAGCACCGGGACGCCGCGCTCCTGGGCCCGGCGCACGACGGCTGCGCTGAGGCCCGCCGAGACGATGTAGGTGGCGCCCGCGTCGACGGCCTGGTCGACCTGCTCGGCGGTGCGGACCGTGCCCGCACCGAGGACGATCTCGGAGTTGGCCGACATGCGTGCGATCGCGTCAGCCGCGGCCGGGGTGCGGAAGGTGACCTCGGCGACCGGCAGGCCGCCGGCGACCAGCGCGTCGGCCAGGCCGGGAGCGCTGTCGGCGTCGTCGATCACGACCACCGGGATGAGGGAATGGGCAACGATGGGAGACAGACGGGCGTCCATCACGGTCCTCTCGAGACGGGAAGCGCTTTCCAAAGCACATTATCAGGCCCCCGTGCGTCCGGGGTAGGCCGGGGCGAAGGGGCGTGCCGTCAGTTTATCGGACCTTGATCCGGCAAGGCTGTTCAGCCCCGGTCTGCCCAGGTGAGGCGCGCACCGGCCAGGTCGGTCCAGCTGCCCTCAAGGTCGATCCGGGCGACGGTGGCGGTGGGGAAGTGGGTGCTGAGCAGGGCCACCGCCTCCGCGTCGCTACCCGGACCGGTCAGCTCGTCGACGAGCGCAGGAACTCCCGGGGCGTGCGCGACCAAGGCGGCGATCCTGATGCCGGTTGCGTCGAGGTCCGCCAGAGCGCGCGTGAGGGTCACCGTCGAGGAGTCGTAGAGGGAATCCAACGACTCGATCGGTGCGGCCAGCCCGAGGCCGTGTGCGGTCTCTTGGGCGCGATCGGCGGTCGAGGCGAGAATCAGTTCGATGCCCGTGTCGGCGAGCAGCCCGCCCAGCCGGGTGGCCTGGGCGCGGCCGTCCTCGGTGAGCCTGCGTCCGCGGTCACCGCGCCCGCGTCCGGTGAACTCCGCCTCGGCGTGCCGGATCAAGTACAACCGCTTCATGGCACCAGGCTAGGGCGCCCCACGGTGCTGGTGGGGCCATGCCGCGCAGCGGGCACGGTGAGCTCCCGCGCGAGGATGGCCGAGATCTCGCGGGGCGCGCTGGGAACACCGGCGGTGTCCGCAGCGCGTCCCGAGGTCGGACGGTCAGCGCCAGCCCAGGCCCGGCGCCACCAGGGTGAGGATGTTGTTCAACGCGGTGACGTTGTAGTCCACGCCGAGTTGGCTGGGAATCGTCAGCAGGACTGTGTCCGCCGCCTGAATGGCCTCGTCCTCGGCGAGTTCTTCGACGAGGCGGTCCGGCTCGGCCGCGTAGCTGCGTCCGAAGATCGCGGCGCCGGAGTCGAGGTGCCCGATCTGGTCGGAGCTGTTGCGGTCCGCGCCGAAGTAGCGGCGGTCCTCGTCGCTGACCAGAGCGAAGACCGAGCGGCTCACCGACACGCGCGGCTCGAAGTCGTGTCCGGCCTCCTGCCACGCTTCGCGGAACTTTTCGATCTGCTTGCGCTGCTGCACATGGAACGGCTCTTCGGACTCGTGGTCCTTCAGGGTGGAGCTCATCAGGTTCATGCCCTGCTCCGCCGCCCAGACCGCGGTCGCGTTCGAGCCCGCACCCCACCAGATCCGCTGCCGCAGGCCGGGGGACTGGGGCTCGATGCCCAGGGGGCCGGGGAACGGATTGGGGAACATGGGGTGGGGGCTGGGCTCGGCGAAGCGGGCGCCGTCGATCACCTTGAGGTAGGTCTCGGTGTTCGCGCGGGCGACGTCGGCCATGGTCATGCCCTCAGGCGCCCCGTAGCCGAAGTAGCGCCAGCCGTCGACGACCTGCTCGGGCGAACCACGGCTCACGCCGAGCTGCAGCCGACCCTCGGAGATGAGGTCGGCGGCCGCGGAGTCCTCGGCCATGTAGAGCGGGTTCTCGTACCGCATGTCGATGACGCCGGTGCCGATCTCGATGCGTGAGGTCTTCGCGCCGATCGCGGACAGCAGCGGGAAGGGGGAGCCCAGTTGCCGGGCGTAGTGATGGACCCGGAAGTAGGCGCCGTCGACGCCGATCTCCTCGGCGGCCACGGACAGGTCGATCGATTGGTGGAGCACCTCGCTGGCGGAGCGGGTTCCGCTCTGGGGGTGCGGGGACCAGTGCCCGAAGGACAAGAATCCAATCTTCTTCATGTTTCAACTAACGCGGTACTGGCGGCGAACATTCCCGCCGCGGCCCCCGCCCCGCGCACACCGCGGCCCTGACCTGCCGGGCGAGCCCGCCACGCCGGGAAGGCGTGTCACGCCGACGGTACGGCCAGGTTCAGGCGCACCGGGCCGAGCAGCCCTGAGGGCAGCAGGGCGCCTTCGTAGCGGTTGGCCATCGAGTTCGTGACGGCGACCTCCACGATGTTCTCCCCGGCGACGGTGGCCTGTGTGGCGATGCGGCAGCGGTAGGGCGCCCAGAACGACGCGGCGACCGGCTCACCGTTCACCCGGATGCTGGCCGCATCCCCCACCTTCCCCAAGTCGAGAAGGAGGTCGGACGCCGCGTCCAGCTCGAACGCCGCCCGGTACGTGACCGTTCCGGCGAACCGCTCGCACGGCGGGGTCCGCGTCCAGTCGCCGAGACCGGCGATGTCGGGGTGGTCCGTCGACCAACCGGAAAGGGCGACGTCGGGGCCGGGCGTGCAGGTGTCGGGAAGCGTGGTGGCGCAGGCCGGGACCGCGTCGGTCAGCCAGATCGAGGCCCGGCGCTGCAGGGTCCACGTCGGCGGCGCCGCCACGATCTGCCCGGTCCACGGGTCCCACACCGCGCCCGCGGTCTCCACCACGATCGCGTCCTCGCCCTCGTTGGTGAGTTGGACGCCCGCCAGCCCGGCCAGCGAACCGGCCCGCACGCGCAGGTCCGCCGCCTTGCCGGAGGCCACGCGAGGGCCCTCCGGGGTGAGTCCCTCCCACCAGCGGTCGCCCTCGGCGATGACCACGGGCCCCTTCGGCAGTGCCGCACGCACCGCGTCCGCGTCGGCCGGTCGGCACACCACCGTCGAGAAGCCCGCCCCTGGCAGCGAGGAGACCGGCGCGTAGACGAAGCCGATCTGGTGCTCATACAACGGGGCGACCTCGTCCACGGGGACGCGGTCGCCCACCACCGCGACCGCCACCGAAGGCGTCTCGGTGAGGGCCTCGCCGAGCATGCTGGTTCGCGCCAGGTAGGCCAGGAAGGTCGGAAGCTTGGGCCACCAGGCGTGATGGAGCCCCACGTCGGGCTCGGACTCGTAGGCGCGGTTGTCGCGCACCGAGGCGAACAATGCGTGCACCAGGAAGGCGGTCGTGCCCCGCACCGACAGCCAGTCGGCGAGCCACTTCATCTCATCGAAGCTCAGTTGCCAGCCATAGGCGCCGTACACCTCGTTGACCACCGGGACGACGTCGGTGGGGTCGGCGCGGCGGCGCAGGATCGCCGCGCTGGCAGCCGATCGGGGGGCTGCGCTCTGGTCGCCGTGCAGGGCGGTGGGCCCTGGAAGCACCCAGCGCCACACCACGTCCTGCCCGGGCCAGGTGAAGGACGCCAGTGCCTCTACCTCGTCGGCCCGCTTGGGGTGCCCGGTCAAGGCGATGCCGTGCGCGTCGCACCAGGCGCGCTGGGCGGCGTGGTAGATGCGTCCCACGCGCGCGCCTACCGCGTCCTCCAGGGTGCGGGCCCAGGGGCCGCCGTCGAACACGTCCTCGAGGTGCAGCAGCGTCTCCTCGATCGAGGCCCCTGCCGCCGCGGCGAGGTCGGCCTCGAAGCCGGGCGTCCACGACACGGCGTCCGCGTGGGCATGTCGGCCGATCGCCTCGGGTTCGTCGGTGAACATGGCCACGATGGTGGACCCGAACCAGGTGCCCAGATGCTGGGCGTACGCGTCGTGGGTGAGATGCAGGAAGGCGGCCACGGCGGCGGGGTTCATCAGGTCGGCGGACGCGGGCGCCAGGGCGGAACCGTCGTCCTGCCAGGCGTGCGCACCCCGGATCGTGCCCCCGCTGGGGGCGTCGAAGAACGAGGTGACGCGGACGCGGCCGGTCCCCAGGTCGGTGGCGGTCAGGCGGACCAGGCCGCCCTCCTCCGGGGTGACCAGCGTGCGTCCGGACGCCGTGGTGACGACGGTGGCGACGCGCCGGTCCCACAGCGAGCGCCCCAGCTGGGGGCGGACGTACCGCACCTCTTCGGGGGCCAGGTCGACCTCGACGCTGGCTCGGCGCAGGCAGCGGGACGCGTACTCGGGGTTCTGTTGGGTGACCAGGCCATTCGCGGCCCCGGAGGGATAGGACGCCTCGTCGTAGAGCACGACGCGCAGCCCCAGTTCGGCGCAGTGGGCGACGATGGCCCGCATGAACTCCCACCAGGTGGGAGTCAGGTAGCCGATCTCCTCGCTGAGCCCGATCCTGGCGCAGGGGCACACCGTCCCGAAACCCGCCTCGGCGAAGGCATCGAGTTGCTCGAGGAGTTCCGGCAGCGGAGTGTCGTCGTTGAGGAACCAGAAGGCCCAGGGCCGCGACGCGGAGGGCGGGGAGGCGAAGGCCGAGGCCAGGCCGGCCCAGTCGGCGGTCATCAGGCGCGCCCGGTGGGACGCCACAGCGCCGTTGCGGTCGGATCCCCCCAGGGGGCCCCCGCCGCGGCGAAGCCGCATTGGTGCCGCAGCGCCTCGTCCATCCAGTACTCGACGTCCGCGACGACGGGATGACCGGCCTCGCCCTCCCCGTGCCAGGTGAGGTGCTCCGGCGCGATCTGCACCGGGGCTGGGCGGTCCTGGGTGGCCTCCAGCACGGCCATGAACCCCACGGTTTCAGCGAGCGGCACCAATGCGTCGGCTCGCCCCTGGAGATGGTCGACGAAGTTCTCCAGCAAGTCGGTCCGCGGGAAGGTCTCGTGCGTCGTGACGTCTCCGCCCCTCAGGTGGAGGACGTCCTCGGTGTACTCGTAGGTGGCGACGCCGAGCGTCCCCTCGACGGTGACCATCGCGGACCCCTGGCCTGCGGCGGCCAACGTCAGGGCCGCGCAGACCGGGGGGCCCGCAACCAGGTCGATGCGCACGAAGCTGGTGTCGTCGGCCTCGATGGCGTGGGCGTGATACATCTCCGTCGTGATGCCGGCGAGGTCTTCGATGGCCGTGGCGCCGGCCACCCACAAGGCGGTGGCGATCGAGTGCGCGAGGGGGTTGGTGACGACGCCGTCGGCGACCCGGGCGCCGCCGAGAGTCCGGTGTCCGGCCCACGGTGCGCGGGCGTAGTACGCGCGGTCGCGTTGCCAGGCGCCGCGCGCGTTGATGCCGGTCACGGTGCCGAGCGTCCCGTCCGCGATGAGCGTGCGCAGCCGGGCGGCGCCGGCCGAGCCAAGGCTTTGGAAGCCGATCTGGATCTTCCTGCCGGTCTCGCGGGTGACCTCCAGGACCTGCCAGAACTCCTCCAGCGAGGCGAACGGCGGCTTCTCCAAGAACACGTCGGAGCCGGCCCGCAGCGCTTCGGTGGCCAGGCCTGCGTGGGTGCCGATCGGGGTCGCGATGCTGACGATGTCGGGGGAGTGCGCGGTGAGGAGTTCGGTGAGGCTCGGGTACCACGCGACGTCTCGGTCCGGCAGGGGGCCGCCGGGGTCGGCGGTGGCGAGGAGGTTCATGCGTCCCTGGCCCGCGAGGCGGTCGATGCGTTCCAGGTGGATGCGGCCGAAACCTCGGACGCCGACTTGGGCGATGGTCGTGACGGGCACGGGTGCCTCCAAGCGTGGGAATGCGTTTACCCAGAACACTAGCGCAGCCACCAGGGGCGCTCCGGACTCGCGTCGCGGTTGCCGCCGGGTGCCCGGTCGTCGCCGGGTGTCGGTCCGCGCTGGCAGGATGTGGGTGTGGACGAGAAGGCGATCTTCGGCGCGGTGACGCTCGTGAGCGGACCGGAGGCGTTGCTGGCGGAGCGGGCGGTGCGGGCCTTGACCCAGCGCGCGCTCCTCGATCGCGGCGAAGCGTCGGTGACGACCCTGGAGGGGGTCGGACTGGATGCCTCCGCCTTGGTCCAGGCCACCACCGGATCCCTGTTCGCCTCCGACGCGGTGGTCGTGGTCAACCCGATCTCTGAGGTCCCGCCCGAGTTGTTCGACACCCTCGTCGGCTACGCGAAGATCCCGCAGGAGGATCTGGCGCTCGTGCTCGTGCACCCCGGCGGGGTCAAGGGGAAGCGCCTGCTCGATGCCCTGAAGAAGGCCAAGGTCGCCGTCATCGACTGCCCGACGATCAAGCCGTGGGAGTTGGCGGGATTCGCGGTGAATGAGGCCAGGGCTGCTGGCGGGCGCATCGACCAGGGCACCGCCGCGCGTCTGGTGGAGGCGCTGGGGGCGGATGCCCGCGCGGTGGCGGGGGCGATCCGGCAGCTCCTGGACGACTCCGACGACCGCGTCATCTCGGAGGCCGCGGTGCGGCGCTACTTCACCGGGCGCGCGGACGTGACGAGCTTCACGGTCGCCGATCATGTGATGGCCGGTCGTCGTAACGACGCGCTGGGGGCGCTGCGGTGGGCGCTCGACACCGGCGTCGCTCCCGTGCTGGTGACCAGCGCGCTCGCGACCGCGCTGCGACAGCAGGGGCGGTACAGCGATCTGGCGGGCCAGCGCATGCGTGATGGCGATGTCGCCCGTCAGATCGGCGTCCCACCGTGGAAGGTGAAGGATCTGGTGCGACACTCCCGCGACTGGACCCCGCGCGGGCTCGCCGACGCGCTGACCCGCGTCGCGGTGGCGGACGCCGCTGTCAAGGGGTCGGCCGCGGATCCGGCCTTCGCGTTGGAGCGCCTGGTGCTCGATGTGGCCGGGCTGCGCGGCAGGCGGCCCGAATCCAGCATGGGGCGCTGATTTGGGGCGCGGGCTAGGCGCTGGTAAGCTTGGTCATCGCGTCCAATGTGGGCGCACCCCTTAGATCGAACCTGAACCGAAGGCTTGCCCGTGGCGAACATCAAGTCCCAGAAGAAGCGGATCCTCACGAACGAGAAGGCGCGTCTGCGCAACAAGGCCGTGAAGTCCTCTCTCAAGACGCACATTCGCAAGTTCCACGAGGCCGCCGAGGCCGGGGACGCTGCGAAGGCGCAGAAGCTGGCCCAGGTCGCGTGCCGCGAACTCGACGTGGCCGTCAGCAAGGGCGTCATTCACAAGAACCAGGCGGCGAACCGCAAGTCGGCCGTCGCTTCGGCTGCTGCCGCACTCTGACGAACGTCCGCGACGTCGCCCCGCCGCCTGAGGCCGGGGCGACGTTGTGTCGTACCCGCATCCGGAGAGGGGGACGCGCGTGAGCGCGCCGCAGCCTGGGGCGACGCCCCCGCAGATCATCCGTAACTTCTGCATCATCGCCCACATCGACCACGGGAAATCGACCCTGGCCGACCGGATGCTCCAACTCACCGGCGTGGTGGATGAGCGCTCCATGCGCGCCCAGTACCTCGACCGGATGGACATCGAGCGCGAGCGCGGCATCACGATCAAGAGCCAGGCCGTCCGGATGCCCTGGCGTGTCGGCGACGCCGACTACGTGCTCAACATGATCGACACCCCTGGCCACGTCGACTTCACCTACGAGGTGTCCCGCTCGCTGGCCGCCTGTGAAGGCGCGGTGCTGCTGGTGGACGCCGCCCAGGGCATCGAGGCGCAGACGCTGGCGAACCTTTACCTGGCGATGGAGGCGGACCTGCAGATCATCCCGGTGCTCAACAAGATCGACCTGCCCGGCGCGCAGCCGGAGAAGTACGCCGAGGAACTGGCCTCCCTGGTCGGCTGCGAACCCGCCGACGTCTTCCGGGTCTCCGGCAAGACCGGTGAGGGTGTGCCGGAGTTGCTCAACGCGATCGTCGCCCAGATCGACGCCCCCGTCGGTGACGCGGACGGTCCGGCGCGCGCGCTGATCTTCGACTCGGTCTATGACACCTATCGCGGCGTGGTCACTTACGTGCGCGTCGTCGACGGGTCTTTGAAGCACCGCGAACGGGTCGCCATGATGTCGACCCGCACCACCCACGAGCTCCTCGAGGTCGGCGTGATCAGCCCCGAGCCGATCCCCGGCAAGGCGCTCGGCGTCGGCGAGGTGGGCTATCTCATCACCGGGGTCAAGGACGTGCGGCAAAGCCGCGTCGGTGACACCGTGACGCTGCAGCACAACCAGGCGACCCAGCCGCTGGCGGGGTACAAGAACCCGAATCCGATGGTGTACGCGGGTCTCTATCCGATCGATGGCGCCGACTTCCCCGAACTGCGGGAGGCATTGGAGAAGCTCCAACTCAACGATGCCGCGCTCACCTATGAGCCGGAGACCTCCGGGGCACTGGGGTTCGGCTTCCGTATCGGGTTCCTGGGCCTGCTGCACATGGAGATCGTGCGCGAACGCCTGGAGCGGGAGTTCAACCTGGACTTGATCTCGACCGCTCCCAACGTCGTCTACCGGGTCGTCATGGAGGACGGCAGCCAGCACCAGGTCACCAACCCGAGCGAGTTTCCCGAGGGGAAGATCGCCGAGGTGTGGGAGCCGGTCGTGCATGCCACCATCCTCACCCCCACCGACTACATCGGCACGATCCTGGAGCTGTGCCAGCAGCGACGCGGCTTGCAGCGCGGCATGGACTACCTGTCGTCTGATCGGGTGGAGATCCGCTACACGTTGCCGCTGGCCGAGATCGTGTTCGACTTCTTCGACGCGCTGAAGAGCCGCACGAAGGGCTACGCGTCGCTCGACTACGACGAGGCGGGCGAGCAGGCCGCCGACCTGGTCAAGGTCGACATCCTGCTGCACGGCGAGCCGGTGGACGCCTTCAGTTCCATCGTCCACACGGACGCCGCCTACTCCTACGGGCTGGCGATGGCGAAGAAGCTGAAGGAACTCATTCCGCGCCAGCAGTTCGAGGTGCCGATCCAGGCCGCCATCGGGGCGCGTGTGATCGCCCGTGAGACGGTGCGCGCGATGCGCAAGGACGTGCTGGCCAAGTGCTACGGCGGTGACATCAGCCGTAAGCGCAAGCTGCTGGAGAAGCAGAAGGAAGGCAAGAAGCGCATGAAGATGGTCGGCCGGGTCGAGGTGCCCCAGGAGGCCTTCGTCGCCGCGCTGTCCACCGGAGAATCCCGCGATCCGAAGTGACGGGGCAAGGGCGCCCGCCCCGTTGTTCCGAGCGCGGGCGACAGGCCTGGCCTGTGCGCGGTCAGCGCCCGGAGGCAGGCTCCTGTGGCGGGAGCGGCCGGTGGACGATGATGACCCCCGAGTCCAGGTCCAGCGGCGGCGGTCCTGAGCCGGCCTGATCGGTGCGATGCACGAGGACCTTCTGGTGTTCCTTGAACTCGCGCCAGTGCCGCAGCCCCGGGTCGAACACCTCCAAGAAACTCATGGCCTGCGCAACCAGCGTCAGGCCGGGGAGCCTGCGCGCGCCTGGGCGAGGAGCACCGGGGCGAGCATGGCGGCGACCATGGCGGCGACGACGGACGCGCCGAAGAACGAGTAGTGCGTGTCGTCGGCGATGCCGTCGGGATACAACGGATGCGTGCCGGGAGCGAACTGCGTAAACAGCCGCCGCGACTCCTCCGGGCCGAGTTCGGCGTGCAACTGCCGGGTGGCGGAGGTGAGGTCGAAGCACTCGATGCCCTCGCGGAGCGCGACGTCGCGGGTGGCCAGCGGATAGTCGCCGTGGGTGGGGACGGGGCGGTCGCCGTCGAAGCGGCGGCGCTCCACCGAGCTGAGGAGGATCGGCACCAGCCCATGCCCGCGGGCATCGGCGATGAACCTGCTCAGGTTGGCGCTGAAGCCTTCTCGGGAGGCGAGCGTGCGGGGCTCCTTTTGATCGTTGTGGCCGAACTGCAGCAGCACCGTGTCGCCGGGGAGGGAGGCCGCCAGCAGGGCATCCCACAGGCCCTCGGCGCGGTAACTGGCCGTCGTGGCGCCGCCCTTGGCCGTGTTCAGGACGGGGACCACGCGCGGAGGCAGGCCCGCCTCCGCGAGGCCGGCGCCGAGATACATGTTCAGCGGTGCGCCAAGGTGGGCCCCCCAACCCGACATCGGAGTCTCGTGCGCCGGGCAGGCCGCGACCGTCGAGTCCCCGCCGAGCAGAACCGCGGGGAACGCGCGCGCCGTCATCGTGCGCCCCGGGGACGGCGGTGCAGCCACCATGCGGCCAGCGCGCCGCCGAGGACGCCACCCAGGTGTGCCTGCCAGGAGACTCCGGGCATGGTCGGGAACACACCCCACAGCATCCCGCCGAAGAACCCGAACACGGCCGCGGCTACGAGGATCTGAACCCAGTTGCGTGCGAACAGCCCGCGCAGCAGCAGGAAGCCCAGCCAGCCGAAGACCAGTCCGGAGGCGCCCGCCGTGACCGACATCGGCGCTGAGATCAGCCAGGTGACCAGCCCCGACACCACGATCGAACTGAGGGTGGCGATCCAGAACTCCCGACGCCCGGCCATCCGGGTCAGCGTCCCCAGCACCAGGAAGGGGACTGAGTTGGCGATCAGGTGGGCGAATCCGAAGTGCAGGAACGGTGCGGTGAAGATCTGCGGCAACTCGGTGACGTCGCGCGGGCTGACGCCCAGGCTGTCGAGGGCTCCACCCGTCAGCGCGTCCACCCCTTCCAGCAGCCACATGAACGCCAGCCACGTCCCGACGAAGAAGAAGGACGCGACCGGGCCGGGCCTGCGGTCGATCACCACGGGGTAGCCGGGCTGCGGGGCCGACGAGGTCGGGGCGGCCACGGGAGGCTGCCAGGGGCCGGTCGGAATGCTCATGGCCTCCAGTGTGCCTGGTGGCCCCCAGCCGAAGCATCAACTCCTAGGATGACCAGCATGAGCCTGTTCACCGTCTGGTACACCTACAGCGACGACACCGCCTTGCGCGACACGGTGCGTCCCGATCACCGCGCCTTCTTGGGGGAGTTGGCCGCTGAGGGCACCATCGTGTTGTCCGGGCCGGTCTCCTCGCCCGAGGGTGCCCCCGCCGCCGCCCTGCTTCTGGTGCGTGCCGAGAGCGCCGACGACGCGCTGGCCCGGCTGGCCAACGACCCGTTCCAGGTCAACAGCGTCGTCGCGCACATGGACGTGCGGGAGTGGACGCCGGTCCTGGGCGACCTGTTCGACGCCCTGGCCTGATGACGCAGGCCCGCGCCGACATCGGCATCATCGGGGGATCGGGGTTCTACTCGTTCCTTCCGGGAGGAGCCCGCGTCGAGGTGGACACCCCCTTCGGGGCTCCGTCGGCGCCGATCACTCTCGGGGAGATCGCCGGCAGGCGGGTCGCGTTCCTGCCCCGGCACGGTGAGCGGCACCAGTTCGCACCGCACCGGGTCAACTACCGAGCGAACCTGTGGGCGCTCAAGGCGCTGGGGGTGTCCACGGTGCTGAGCGCCTGCGCGGTCGGCTCCTTGCAGCCGACGCTCGCACCCGGCGACTTCGTCGTTCCCGACCAGGTCGTCGACCGCACCTACCGGGCGGGACACACCATATGGGAGGCGGAAGGGCCCGTCGTCCACGTGCCCTTTGCCGACCCCTACTGCGCGTCGGCGCGGGGGGTCTTCCTCGCAGCGGGGGACGGCGACCCCACGCTGATCGACGGGGGCACTCTGGTCGTGATCAACGGGCCACGGTTCTCCAGTCGGGCCGAGTCCCGCTGGCACGCTGCGGCGGGCTGGTCGGTGGTCGGTATGACCGGCATGCCGGAGGCGTCGCTGGCTCGCGAACTGGCCCTGTGTTACGCGACCGTGTGCTGTGTCACCGACGCCGATGCCGGGGCGGAGGGGGAGGCCGGGGTCACCGCGGGTGATGTCAAGGCGGTGTTCGCCAGCAACATCGGCCGCCTCAAGCGGCTCCTGGAACGTGCTGTCGCGGTCGTTCCCTCGCAGCAGTGCGCGTGTGCCGAGGCGTTGGACGGGTTACCCTTGCCGTTCCCGTTGCCCGCTGTGGGCGACGGCGTCGGCCCGATCACCGGGTAGCGCCCCGCCGGTGGCGGCGGCTAGGAGGCATGCATGCAGCATCACGGCGCGCCTTGGCGTGCGCGGGAGCACCGGTGAGCCCGTCCGCGCTCCCCGACGGGGAGCCAGCACCACAAGACGGTGCCTTACCGCCCGAGGCACTCGCGGGTCAGCGCGATCGACGGCTGTCGGCCTACGTCCACGTGCCGTTCTGCGCGACCCGGTGCGGTTACTGCGACTTCAACACCTACACCGCGGCCGAACTGGGAGCTGCGCCGGGCGCGTCCCAGCGCAGCTACCTGGACGCGGTGGTGGCGGAGATGCGTCTGGCCTGCGGCGTTCTGGGGGACCCCCGCCCCCTCCAGACCGTGTTCTTCGGTGGCGGCACCCCGACGCTGCTGCCCGCGCGCGACCTGGCTGGCCTGCTGCGGGCAGTTCGCGACACGTTCGGGCTGGCCCCCGACGCCGAGGTGACCACCGAAGCCAACCCCGACTCGGTGACCCCCGCCTCCCTGGAGCGGCTGGCCGAGGCCGGGTTCACCCGGATCAGCTTCGGTATGCAAAGCGCAGTGCCGCACGTGCTGGCCACGCTCGAACGCACCCACACCCCCGGACGCGCGCTGGAGGCGGTGGGCTGGGCCCGGGCGGCCGGTTTCGGTTCCGTCAGTCTGGACCTGATCTACGGCACCCCGGGGGAGTCGCTCGACGACTGGCGTACCTCGGTCGAGGCGGCCCTGTCGGTGGCCCCCGACCACGTCAGCGCCTACTCCCTCATCGTGGAGGACGGCACCCGGTTCGCCGCGCGGGTCCGTCGCGGCGAGGTGCCCCTGCCCCAGGAGGACGACCTCGCCGACAAGTACGACCTCGCCGACGGGCTGCTGCGGGCGGCGGGCCTGGACTGGTACGAGGTGTCGAACTGGTCCAGGCCGGGTCACGAGTGCCGTCACAACCTCGCCTACTGGGTGGGGGACGACTGGTGGGGATTCGGGCCCGGAGCGCACAGCCACATCGGCGGCGTTCGCTTCTGGAACGCCAAGCACCCGCGCACGTACGGGTCGAAGCTCGGGCAGGGGCATTCCCCGGCAGCCGGACGCGAACGCCTGGACGCCGAGGAACGTCGCATCGAACGCGTGTTGCTCGAACTACGTCTTCGGGACGGGCTGCCGGAGACCGTCCTCACGCCGGCGGAGCGCCGCCGCCTGCCCGACCTGGTGCGCCGCGGCTGGCTGGTCCGTGAGCGCGGCGGCGTCCGGGTCACCGATGCGGGTCGGCTCCTGGCGGACGCGGCGGTGCGCGACCTGCTCGACTGAAGAGGCGTCGCGTCCCGGGGGCAGGTGCCGATGCGCGTCGGCTGGCCTGCCCCGCCGCGGGCCGCGGCCATCGTAGGGTGGGGGATCGTGAATCGGTATTCGTCGGACGTGCTCGCGAAGGGCTGGCAGCGGGCCAACAAGCCCACCGCGACGCCCACTCCGGTCTCCACGGACCTCGTGCTGGAGGAGCCCACCTCGGGGTTCGTCGGTGCGGTCGTCGGCTGGGAGAACGGCGTGGTGATCCTCGAGGACCGGCGCGGCAAGCGTCGTAGCTTCCCGTTCGGGCCCAACTTCTGGCTGGACGGGCAGCCGATCGATCTCACCGGGCCTACGCGCAGCGGCCCGACAGCCCGCGACACAGCGCAGGAGTACAACCGCACCCACACGGCGTCCGGCTCCCGCGTCGGTCCTGCGGAGAAGGCCAAGGTCGCGCTGCCCAGTCGCATCTATGTGGAGGGGCGTCATGACGCCGAACTCGTCGAGAAGGTCTGGGGCGCCGACCTGCGCCACGTGGGTGTGGTCGTGGAGTACCTGGGCGGCATCGACGATCTGCCCGCCATCGTGGCCGAGTTCGCCCCTGTGCAGGGGCGGCGGTTGGGCGTCCTCGTCGATCATCTCGTGCCGGGCACCAAAGAGTCCCGCATCGTGTCCCAGGTCAGCGGTGACTACGTGTTCGTCACCGGGCACGAGTTCATCGACATCTGGGAGGCCGTCAAGCCCGAACGGCTCGGCCTGACGGTGTGGCCGCGGATCCCGCGCGGCACCGACTGGAAGCACGGCATCTGCGCGGCGCTCGGCTGGCCGCACGCCACCCAGGCCGACATCGCCACCGCCTGGAAAACCATCCTGGGGAGGGTTCGTGGCTGGCAGGACCTCGACCCGCACCTGCTGACCGAGGTCGAGCGGCTCATCGACTTCGTCTCCGCCGACCACATCGACCGGGAGTCCTAATGCGCACCGAGGCCGTCACGACCCTCATCCGCGAGGTGACCGATCAGGTGATCCTACCGCGCTTCCGGCACCTCGCCCCGGAAGAGGTCATCCAGAAGCAGCCGGGTGATCTCGTCACGGTTGCCGACCGGGAGGCGGAGGCCGTGCTGACCGCCGTCCTGCACGCCGCGACGCCGGACGCGGCGATCGTCGGAGAGGAGGCGACCTTCGCCGATCCCAGCCTGCTGGGCCGGCTCGACCATGCGGAGCACGCCTGGGTGATCGATCCCGTCGACGGCACCCGCAACTTCGCCCACGGAAGCGAGGACTTCGGGGTGATGGTCGCCGAGGTGCGGGCCGGGCAGACGGTCCGTGGGTGGATCTGGCAGCCCCGGCACGATCGGTTCTTCGAAGTCGAGCGGGGAGGCGGCGCGACCTGCAACGGGGAGCAGCTACCCCCGCTGCGCCCGCACGGGGCACCGTGGACGGCTGCCGTGTGGATGAAGCTCCAGCGAGAGGCCGATCCGCGGCTGCTCCTGCGCCGGACCCGCGGATCCTGCGCGATCGACTACCCGGCCTTGGCCTGCGGAGAGGTGGACGCGCTGGCCTATCGGTCGGTTCATCCGTGGGACCATCTGGCCGGAGCCCTGCTGGTCACCGAACTCGGCGGCGTGTCCCGGCTGGACGGCCGACCCTACGGCTCGGGAATGACCGGCTCGCTCATCGTCACCGCCGACAGCGCCGCACCCGCGCGCGCCGTGGAGGAGTTGGCCCGCACCTGAACGTTACTAGGTGAGCAGCCGCAGCGAGCGGCTCGGGCGGCGTCCCGAGGCGGCC
>NZ_DAIOIA010000008.1:0-37135 GCF_036744435.1 Propioniciclava sp.
TTGAAGGCGTCCGAGACGTACTTGAGGAAGATGAGCCCCAAGACGACGTCCTTGTACTGCGACGCGTCCATGGAGCCCCGCAACTTGTCGGCGGCCTTCCACAGTGTGTCTTGAAGCTCCTTCGCCGAGGTCGGAACCACGGGTTCGGAGGTGGTGCGGGTGCGCGCCATCATTCGCCTTTCACATCGTCGGATCGGTTCTCGGTCAACGTCACCGCGCCAGGAAGCACGGAGCGCATCACGAGTCGGCGGAGTTCCTCCACCTGAGACTGTCGTTCACGCAGCGTCGCGGCCCAGGCGTCCACCCGCGCCAAGATGCCATCCGCCGCCGCCGGGTCGGCGTCGATGACCGGGAGCGGCCACGACCGCCACGCCGTGTTCCCTGCAGGCAGCGCGTTGATCGCGGCGGCAATCGCGCGCGGGGACAACGGCTGCCCGGGCGCGATGCGCAACACGCGCGCCGGGTAGGCCACGAACGCCCCGCCCCCCGCGTCGACCACCGCGCGCGGCTGACCGGCCGTGGTGAACACCACATCGTCGGGCTCCGTGAGTTCCGCCTGCGGGTATGTCCCGGCCAGCGTCAGAAGGTCGGTGCGAAGCGGAACGGCGGAGGCCACGGCGTCGGACGTCCACAGCGGCGTGGTTCCTGGGGGGGCCGTCCCGATCCGCGCCCCAGAGGCGACACGTACGCGACGCCCGCGGGACGCATCCCCCAGGGTGACAAACCGCGCGGGCATCGAGCCGGGCGCCGCCAGCACCAAACCCGCGAACGGGTCGGCGGCGGGAGCGGCCAACGCGTCGAGAAGCTGCCGCATCCGCGCGGCATCGTCGCCGGCCGAGGGCGGAATCTGCGCGTTCACCGCGACGTCGTGGTCGATCAGCGACCCGCCCGCCGCCAGGAGCTTCGCTGAGGGCACCGGATGCAGCATCGCGAAGGATCGCTCCCGGACGCCGGACGCCACGGCAACCAGATCGTCCAGCAGTCCCTCCCGCCACACCCGGTCACCGAGGCGATGCCCCGCCAGGTCAGCGACCCACGTGCGCTCGGGGGCATCGGGGCGCAGCAGCCACAGCGCCATGTGCTCGCGACCACCGCCCGACGCGAGGCCCTGAGGCAGCCGCACCACCGCCGCCAGGCTCCGGCCAGGCTCGCGCAAGAACGCGTCCCGGCGCGCCTCCAGCGCGGGCGACACGGCGTCCACGAGCACCGACGCCGGACCCGCCACCACCGCTGCGCAGTCGGGACCAAGCTGGACCGCCACCTCGTCCAGCAGGTCGAACGCGGCATCCGCGTCGCCGGGAAGCGCCGCCAGCACGACGCTGCCGCCAGGCAGCGACCAGTCATCCCCCATCGCCACCACGCGAGGACGGATGCCGTGGACGGCGCATCGGCGCCGGGCCTCACGCGAGCGCGCTGCAGCCACCACCACCGGCAGATCATCGGGCACCTCGTCCCCGGACGCGGCCCGCACGATGACGTCGGTAGCGGAGGCTGCCACATCCACCAGTGCGCCACTCTCCGCTCGCATGACCCGCGCCAGCGACGCCATTAGTTCGCTCAATTCTTCCCCCGGCGCGACGCGACCGGTGGACCGAAAGCGTGGGGTGGCGCGCAGGGCCTCGTAGGCTTCCACCGGCGACCAGGCCGCCTCGATCACGGCATCGGCTTGCACTGCGAGGCCGTCGATATCGGCTGCCTGGAGCTCGCCGAAGAGCCACTCGTCATCGGGATCGAGCGCCTCCACCAGGTCAAGAAGGTCCTCGGGATCGCTCTCGGCGAGGGAACGTCCGGTCACGGCGACGGTCGCTACCAAGGTGAGGAGATCCTCCAGCGGCGCCTCCCCGTGGGCCGAGCGCACGCCCGCCAGGGCGACATCCCGGCCCACCTCCGGGTTGTTTCCACGGCCGGTCGCCTCCAAGTAGGCGGTGATCTCCTCAGCCAGGAAACGCCCGTCCGCGGTGGGCTCGGGGAACCCAAGCCCAGCCTTGGGCCGCTTGCGCCACATGGACACCACCGGACGCTGCACCCCCGACAGGCGAGCCACATCGGCCAGCGACAGCGTGTCAGACATGCGCATCTCCTTCCGGCTCCTTGGGCACCCCCGAGACTAGCGGGTGAGGCCTTACCGCAACGCGCGGATGCTTGATAAGGGGGATTATCACCTGCTTGCATTGCTCAGACCACGTCTCGATAGGGATGGTTCAGGGGATGCCAGATCGCCTGGCTTCAGACGACAAGGAGTCGCCATGAGAACGTCCCTCGCTAGCCTCGCCGTGGTTGCCACCCTCAGCCTTGCCGCCTGCACCTCGGTGCCGGCCCAGCCCGTGGACAGTGCGCCCGCCGGATCGAACCAGCCCGCACGGACCAGCTCAACACCGTCCGCCAACACGCCCCAGGAGGGTGTCGCCACCTTCGGGTCGTCCTACACGTGGGAGGACGGACTCTCGCTCACGCTCGGCACCCCCCAGCCCTACACCCCCAGCGAATACGCCTACACGGGCAGCCAGTTCACCGACTTCGTCGTCGTGGACGTGCGGCTCGTCAACAACACCGGCTCCCCCTGGGACCCCGCCCTCACCCACGCCAGCGTGCAGTCGTCGAACCAGGAGGGTGAGCAGATTTTCGACTCCGCGAAACTGCCCGACCAGCCCCGAACGACGCTGCTCGACGGCCGCGAAGCCACCTACAAGATGGCGTTCGCCGTGGCGGACCCGAGCGACCTCGTCCTGGAGTTCACCCCGGACTGGGACCACGCGTCAGTCATCTTCCAGCGCTGAGAAGGTGCGATTCGCCCGAGCCTGCCCGGCCGGCGCCTCCTGTGGATCAGCGAGCGCCCAGGGCCGCCACCAGGGCGTCGACGCCGGTGACGTCGACGCTGGGCAGCCCGAGGCGTCCGGCGACCTGCAGGACGACCGGCTGCCGCAGCCGGGCGCGAGCGACCAGGTCAGCGTTCCCGAGCATGGTGGCGGGGGCGCCGAGATGGAGGCGCCCATCCACGAGGACGGCCACCGCGTCGGCCCAGCCGAGCGCGAAGTCGACCTCGTGGGTGGAGATCACGACGGTGGTGTGGTCGGCCTGGAGTTGGGCCAGGGCGTCCACCATCTCGGTGACGCCTTGGGGGTCGAGCCCGGCGGTCGGTTCGTCCATCAACAGGACGCATGGCTGCATCGCCATCGCGCCCGCCATGGCGACGCGTTTGCGCTGGCCATAGCTCAGTTCGTGGATGGGGCGGTCGGCCAGGTCGGTGATGGAGAGCACCTCCAGGGCGTGCGCGACCCGCTCGCGGACCTGCTCATCGGGCAGACCGAGGTTGATCGGGCCGAACGACACGTCGCGGAACACGTCGGCGGCGAAGAGTTGATCGTCGGGATCCTGGGCGACGAACTGGACGGCCTCGCGGTGCGCCCGCAGCCCCGCCCGGTTGTGGACGAGCTTCGCCCCGTCCACCGCGACCTGGCCCGCGCCCGGTTCGATGGCCCCCGACAGGACGCGCAGCAGCGTCGTCTTGCCCGACCCGTTCGCCCCCAACAGCGCTAGTCGGCGCCCCTTCGGCACCACCAGGTCGACGCCGCGCAGCACCTCCCGGTCGCCGTAGCCGACGATCAGCCCGGACGCCGACAGTTCACGATGGCTCATCGGAGCACCCCCCACATCACGCTTGTTCCGATCAGGACGGCCAACAGCGTCAGGCTGCCGACCAGAAACGGCGTCGAGCGGACGCGTGTCGGCTCCAGCGTCCGCAGCGACTCCTCGTATCCGCGCCCCGCCAGGCCCACGTCCAGGCGGCGGGCCCGTTCCCACACCCGCAGGAACAGCACGCTCATCGCCATGGACGCCGACCGCATCGCGGCCCGCCGGTCCACATACCCCAGCCGGCCCTCTTGGGCGCGTCGAATCTCGCCGACGTTCTCGATGAGGCCGAACGCGAACCGGTAGATCAGCGACGCGATCTCGATCAGCGGGTCCGGGACGCGCAGCTTCCGCAATCCCGTCAGCAGGTCGATCATCGGCGTCGAGCAGGCCAGCGTGAACAACGCCAGCGTCGCGGCCAGGGAGCGCACCGCGAGATCGCGGGCCGTGGCCAGGCCCTCCGGGGTGATCGCGAACGTCGGGCCAAACGACCAGCCGACGCTCACCGCGACGGTCGCCACCCCGATCGCGATGGAGACGACCGGCAGCCACACGACGCGCGCCAGCCTCGCCCAGCCAACACCGATCGGCCCCACGAGCAGGACGACGCTGATGAGCGCCACCGCCGCCCCGCCAGGGAGCGGCGGCAACGCCAACGCGCACCCGAGCAGCCCGAGCGAGAGGATCCCCTTGTCACGCAGGGATCGCTCGCGCCACGGGCTCGCCCAGGCCGCGTGGTCGAGCGCGAGCCCGTGCGCCATCAGGCGCTGGCGTCAGCGCTTCGCGACGGGATACCTTCGGCCGACGCCTCCGCGTCAGACGCGGGGGCCGCGTCCGTCCCGGAGTCGGGGGTCTCGCCGCCACCCTGAGCGCCGCGGTGACGGCGTCCCCACAGGGCGCCGATCGCGAACCCGAGAATCGTGCCGCCGATGCCCGCCTGCAGCGCGAACAGGCCCGATTCGACCTCGCTGGATTCGGGCTGGAAGAACGGCTGGAACCACGGCACGTAGTCCGGGTGCGATTCCTCGATCTGGCTGGTGGCCGCACCGTCGGTGCCGCCGAAGCGCTCATCGGGATTCGTGTGGTTGCCGCCGACGACGAAACTGACGGCGAACACGAGGAACAAAGCGACGATCAGAAGGACGTTGACGAGAGTCTTCTTGGACATCAGGCGGCCACCTTCTCGGGAGAGCGCAGAACGCCGAGGCGCTGCAGTTCGGGCTTGGCGACATCGGTGAGGATCCGGAACACCAGCACGCCGAGGATGCCTTCGGCGATGGCGAGCGGCACCTGGCTGAGCGCGAACACGCCCAGGAACTTCGCAATCGATCCGGGGATTCCCGACACCGGATCGGGGAAGGCGAGCGCGAGCTGGAACGAGGTGACCAGATAGGTGCTCAGGTCAGCCAGAGCCATGGCGAGGAACACCCCGACATCCCGCGACCAGCCGAGCTTGGCGTTGAGCTTCCAGATCCAGTACCCCACCCAGGGGCCGGCGATGCCCATGCTGAACACGTTCGCGCCGAGCGTGGTGAGGCCGCCGTGGGCGAGCAGCAGCGCCTGGAACAGCAGCACCACCGTCGCCATGAACGCCATGATCGGTGGTCTGAACAAGATGGCGCCCAGACCGGTGCCGGTCGGGTGCGACGAGCTGCCCGTGACGGACGGGAGCTTGATCGAGCTCAGAACGAAGGTGAAGGCGCCCGCCGCAGCGAGCAGCAGGCGGGACTCGGGGTGTTCACGAGACTCTTTGATGACGGCGCGAGCGCCGTGGACGACGAACGGCGTGGAGACGACGAACCATGCAACGGCATGTCCGACGGGCAAAAAACCCTCTGCGATATGCATCGAGTTCCCTTTCTGGTGACGTGGCCACAGGAACCGCGTCCGTGTGCGTATCTGACTTCCCGCAAGGGGTTACAGTGGCCCGACCGTCCCGGATTCTCACCGGATTCCGCGTCACGGATGCGTCGCCATCCTTGCACTGCCTTGTGGGGGCGTCCACTTCGTCTCGCCCGACCACACCTGCCCCGCTGCCTGGGGAGGTGAGGCACAATCGTGGCCGTTGACCACCGAGAGAGAGGCCGACCGATGGCCCCCGCCGATCCGCGCACCGCGCACCCGGTCGCTCCCGGCACGGCCGGGCACGCGTTGCCGCGGCTCGTGATCGCCGCCGCGGCGTCCTCGGCCGGCAAGACGACGGTGACCACCGGACTGCTTGCCGCGCTGACCTCCCGCGGTGTCCGCGCAGCCGGTTTCAAAGTGGGCCCGGATTTCATCGACCCGGGGTATCACGCGCTCGCCACGGGACGTCCCGGCCGCAACCTCGATCCGGTGATGGTGGGGCAGGAGCGGATCGCCCCGCTGTTCCTTCACGGCTGCCGGGTACCTGCCCCGGCCGACATCGCGATCGTCGAGGGCGTCATGGGCCTGTTCGACGGGCGCCTGCGCACCGGCGGTCAGGGGTCCACCGCCCACATCGCGAAACTCATCACGGCGCCGGTCATTCTGGTGGTGGATGGGGCGGGCTCGTCACGCACCGCCGCCGCCGCGGCGCTCGGCCTGGCGGCGTTCGATCCGAACGTGCAGGTGGCTGGCGTCATCGTGAACCGGGTCGCCTCGCCGGCGCACGGGGCCGAGCTCTCCCAGGTGTTCGCCGATGCCGGGATGCCCGTCCTCGGCGTCCTGCCCCGGGATCCTCAGATCGCGGCGCCGTCCCGCCACCTGGGACTGGTGCCCGCGTCCGAGCGCCTCGAATCGGCCCACACCATCGCCGCGCTGGCCCGGCATGTGGGCGCCCACGTGGATCTGGACGCCGTGCAGGCGCTGGCCCGCGGCGCCGCCCCGCTGGCGGTCGAGCCGTGGGATCCCGCCGACGAGGTGACGCCCGTCGCGGGTCGCCCGCGGATCGCCGTGTTCGGCGGGCGAGCGTTCACGTTCCGCTATGCCGAGACGACCGAGCTGCTTGAGGCGGCCGGATGCGAGGTGGTGGAGGTCGACCCGCTCACCGACGTCCGCTTGCCCGCCGGGGTGGCCGGGCTGTACATCGGTGGCGGCTTCCCCGAGGTGCACGCCGCGGACCTGAGCGGCAACGCGGGATTGCGCCGGGCCGTCGCCGACGCGGTCGCCGCCGGGGTGCCCACGGTCGCCGAGTGCGCCGGGCAGTTGTACCTCGGGCAGCACCTCGACGGGCATCCCATGGTGGGCGCGCTCGCCGCGTCCGCGCGGATGACACCCCGGCTGACGCTGGGCTACCGGCACGCCCAGGCCCCCGCGGCCACCCTCGTGTCCGAACCCTCCGCCCCGGACGACTCCCCCGGAGTATGGGGGCACGAGTTCCACCGGACCCAGACCCTTCCCGCGGCCGGGTCGGACCCGGCCTGGGTGTGGAACAACAGCCCGGCGGGGTTCTCACTCGACCCGGCGGGGCTGGGCGAACCGACGCTGCACAGCTCGTACCTGCACCTCCACTGGGCCGGGACGCCGCAAGCGGCGCAGCGTTTCGCCGACGCGGCCTCCCGCCACGCGGCAAGGAATCAGACCCCGACAGCAGGCCCCCGGCCCCGGCCTGCCGAACCCGACCACGACCACGACGACGACAACGACGACCACGAGCCTCCCGCGACCCGCGACCTCGGCGGCATCGACCTGCACCACCACGGTGATCGTGACGTCGCCGACGGGCTGATCGACCTGGCCGTGAACGTGCAGACGCCGGGCCCGCGCCCGTGGCTGGCGCGGATCATCGACGCCACCACCGCCACCTTGGGCGCCTACCCGAGCACCGACGACGCCGTCGCGGCGATCGCGGACGCGCACGGCGTCGACCCGTCGATGGTGCTGCCCACCGCTGGCGGCGCCGAGGCGTTCGCGCTGGTCGCGCGGGCGTTGCCGCTGGCTCATCCGCTGGTCGTGCATCCCCAATTCACCGAGCCGGAGGCCGCGCTGCGGGCCGCCGGGCGAGCCGTGCAGCGCTGGCTGCTCCCCGTGTCCCCCGGCGCGGACACCCCGTCGCTGGGCGAACTGCCCGGCTGGGCGGACGCCGCGTTCGTCGGCAATCCCACCAACCCGACCGGCTGGCTGCACCGCCGAGCCGACCTGCTCGCGGCCGGTCAGGGGCGCATCCTCGTCGTCGACGAGGCGTTCATGGACGCCGCGCAGGAAGCCGAGTCCCTCATCGCGCCCGCCATGCCAGGACGCCTGGTGCTGCGGTCGCTGTCGAAGACCTGGGGGCTCGCCGGGCTGCGCGTCGGCTACGTGGTGGGCGACCCCGACCTCGTCGCCGCCCTCGCGGCCGCCCAGCCGCCCTGGCCGGTGTCGGCCCCGGCCTTGGCCGCCATGGTGGCGGTGCTGGATGCCGACTCCCGCGCGCAGGCATCCACCCGGTATGCCCAGGTCGACGCCGACCGTGCTCATCTGGTTGCCGCGCTGGAGGCGTCCGGCTTCGGGGTGGTGCCCAGTTCGGCGCCCTTCGTGCTGATCGACACCTCCCGGCTGGGGCCGGGTTCGGCCAGGGCCCCGCTCGCCGCCCGCGGGTTCGCCGTCCGTCGCGGGGAGAGCTTCCCCGGTCTGGGCCCGACCTGGATCCGGGTCCGGGTGCCGGACCCAGCCACCGCCGACGCCTTCGTCGCCACCCTGGCGTCTCTGGCGCAGGCCTCCCTCACCGCCCGCGGACAGGGGAACGCATGAGTGATCTCGGGGCGCCCAGCGCCCACCTCGCGCTCGCCGACAAGGCCGATGCTGTCTGCCACATGGGGGCGCTGATGCTGAGCGCCGGCACCGGGTCCTACCGGGTGAAGGCCGCCATGGGACGCGTCGCGGTGGCGCTGGGCGTGGATCGGCTCGACGCTCAGGTGAGCCTCAACGAGATCATCGTCACCACTCGCGCCGGCGACGAGACCGTCACCCAGGTCGTCGAGGTGCCGGTACCGACGGTGAACGCTGCCCGCATCGCCGCCCTGTTGCGCGTGTCGCTGCGTGCCCGCCCTGGCCTGCGCACCCAGGACCTGCAGCGGCAACTCGACCGGATCGAACTGCGCCGGGCGCCGTACCCCCACGCGGCGATCGTCGCCGGCGCCGCGCTGGCGAGCCTGGCGTTCGCGTTCCTCAACAACGGCCACCTGCAGGAGTGCCTCGCCGCAGGGCTGGGGGCGGCCTGCGGCAAGTACGTCCAGTTGCTGCTGCGGCGGGCCCGGCTGAACCATCTGGCAATCGTCACGGTGGCCGCCTTCGTGGCAGCGGCCGTCTTCGTCCTGACCGGGTGGGCGATGCACGCGGCCCTGCCCGGCACGTCGCAGGCCGTCCACGCTGCCGCCTTCACCTCCGCGATCCTCTTCCTGGTGCCCGGCTTTCCGCTGCTGACCGCCGCCTTGGACCTGACCCGGTTCGACTTCACCGCCGGGACGGCGCGCCTGTGGTACGCCGGGCTGATCATCTTCGCCGCCGGGATCGGCGCCTGGCTGGTGGCGTGGGGGTTCGGGCTCACGCCCGCCCCGCTCGCCCCGCTCGACGTCTCGCCGCCCGCCCTGCTGGCGTTGCGTCTCCTGGCCGGCTTCGCGGGCGTGTTCGGGTTCGCCGTCACGTTCAACACGCCGTGGCGGATCGCCTTGATGACGTCGGCGATCGGCATGCTGGCCAACACCGGACGCCTGCTGATCGTCGACGAAGGCGGGCATCCGCTGGTCGCCGCGACCGCGGCAACACTGGCCGTCGGCCTCATGGCGGGATGGACGAGCCAGCGGTTCGCCGCACCGCGGATCATCATGTCCGTGCCCGCCGTGCTCATCATGATTCCCGGGGCCGCCGCCTTCCGGGCGCTCGTCGGCCTGGTGAACGGCGATGTGCTCGAAGCCCTCACCAACGCCACTTCCGTCCTGAGCATGGTCGTCGCACTGGCCGCGGGGCTCGCCCTGGCGCGCATGCTCACCGATCCGGCGTGGACGCGGCCTGCGCCCACGTGGACGAAGATGCCGCTCACCCGCGCCCAGCGTCGCCTGCGCTCCTACGCCAGCACCACCGGGACGCGGGCCCAGCCACCCACGGGATAGACCTC
Organism: Propioniciclava sp.; assembly: GCF_036744435.1. Classification (NCBI taxonomy): domain Bacteria; kingdom Bacillati; phylum Actinomycetota; class Actinomycetes; order Propionibacteriales; family Propionibacteriaceae; genus Propioniciclava; species Propioniciclava sp. Next base: position 9,683 of record NZ_DAIOIA010000008.1, read on the forward strand.
GCGGACCGGCGGCTCGTCCGCGGCGGCGATCCACGTCGTCCCGGCCACCAGGGCGCGCAGCGCCACGCGCAGTTCGATGGTGGCCAGGGCCCGTCCCGGGCAGGCGTGGCGGCCCACCCCGTAGACCAGGTTGGCGGGCCCGTAGGAGGCGGGGTGGAAGCCGTCCGGATCGTCGAAGGCCTCCTCGTCCCGGTTGGCCGACGTCCAGTGCAGCGTGACGCGTGCCCCCTCCGGGATGTCGACGCCGCCGACCGTCACCGGGCAGGTCGCCACGCGTCGGTTGGACACGAAGGGGTCGTCGCGGCGCAACAGTTCGTCGATGACCGCGTCCCACTCCTCATCGCTCACGCCCGCGCGGAGGCGGCGTTGGAGGGCGTCGTCGGCGACCAGGCCCCGCACCAGCACCCCCACGCACAGGGCGATGGATCCCAGATCCCCACCCGTCCAGTTGCGCAAGACCGAGACGATCTCCTCGTCGCTGAACGGGCGCCCCCTCACCTGGGTGCGCATCAGCCGGGCGGTCACATCGTCGCCGACGACGGCAGCGAACTCATCGCGTCGGGCCGCCAGCAGCGGCGTGATCAACGCGTCGAAGCGGGCGGCGACACCCGCCAGTTCCGTCCGCTCACCCCGGCGGCTCGCTTCGTGGTTGGCGCTCACCCAGGCCACCAGCGGCTCCTCCAGCGTGGCCGGCCATCCCAACCAGGCGCTCTGGGCCCGGACCGCGAACACGGTGCCGATCTCCGTCACCGCATCCACCGGGGCCGCCCCCGCGGGCAGCGCCTCCACGAGCGCTCGCGCCACCTCACCCAGTTCGGGAACGAGCGGTGCGAGCGCCTGCTCCGACAGGAACGGATCCAGCGCGGCGCGGACGTCGCGGTGCGCGTCGCCATCGAGACCGTTGGGGATCTGCAGGTGGGCTGACACCGCGCTCGAGAAGGTCACGTCGTCCAGAGCTGCGGCGCGCACGTCGGCGTGCCGCAGCACGACATAGTCCCCGTGGTCGCCGCGCACCACGGGATGGTCAGGACGCAAGCGGTCCGTGCACGCGCGAGGATCCTCCCCGGCGAACGAGACGTCTTCCGCCAGACGATCTGCCATCACGCACCCTTCGTCGATCGGACGCCCCACCAGTGGGCGAGATCGACACTACCAAGATTCTTACAAACAATTCGTAAGAATTGGCGAGGGCTTTCCTTGCGCGCAACCGATCAGCCCTGGCGGCGCTGGCGCAGCTTCTCCAGTTCGCGGCGCTCCGCCGCGGTGAGGCTGTGCAGACCCTCGTTGCTGATCTTCTCCAGCAGTTGGTCGATGCGTTCGGCGTCCGAGGCACGGCGCTCGGCGGCGCGGCGTTCCTTGCGCGCCGGACGCGGCGCACTCGGCGCCTTGGGGCGAGGCAGGAAGTTGAGCTCCGACAGCAGGCCGAATCGACGCGCCATCAACGCGGTGAACACCAAGGCGCCCAGCAACGTGAGGAGATCGGCGAGCCGGCCCGAGGCGGCCATCAGCAGGACCTGCAGGCCCAGCAGGACGGCGCCGACCACCCAGGCCCGGATCCCGAAGAAGAACGGACGCTGCGGGTATTCGGCGATCCACAACAGCAGCACCAGGAACTGGATGAGCCCCAGCCCATACATCTGGCCGGTGCCGCTCACCAGGTGCACCACCAGCGAGATCGCCGTCAGCGACGCCCACATCCCGATGTAGAGGGCCGCCATGGAGCGGCGACCCACCTGGGCTTCGAGGTCGCGGCCGAAGTACCACAGCAGCACCAGCGACAGCAGCGTCCACAGGGAGAGGGCGTCCACGAAGGGCCAGGTGACGATGCGCCAGACCTGACCCGACAGCACCAGTCGAGGATCCAGGTAGAGCGCGTTCGCCACGCCGGCCGCCAGCGTGGCGACGACGGTTCCGAGCGTGCCAAGAGCGACCAGCAGAACCGTCGAGGTCACATCGAAGCGGCCGATCCGGAACCAGGCCTCACCGGAATTGTCCCGGGACACGTTGAACGATGACACCCCTTAAGAGTGCCAGATGGGCCCAGCCTCAGGCCTGTGCGCCGGGGGCTGCCGCCGGACGCGGGGGGCGCGCCGCCAGCACGAACAGCGACAAGGCGCCCAGCACCACCAGCACACCGAGCACGATGTGGACCATCGTCACGTGCATCTCGCCGAGGGCGTACTGCACCAGGGACAACACGAACACCCCGGCGGCATGGCCGATGCCGCCCTTGACGCCGGAGACCTGGCCGAACCGGAACGCGGCGAGGGCGCTCAGCAGGGCGGTCACCACGAACAGCATGGCCAGCCCCGCGTGCGCGGAACGGACGGCCGGCTCGCTCGTCAAGAGCGAGCCGAGGATGCCGAGCACCAGCGCCACGACGGCGCTCACGCCCGAGACGGCACGGTAGAGGCGATGCCAGGTCAGGGTTCGGTTGTTCTCAGCCACACCGCCACCCTAGCTGCGCGCTCAGAGGTTCAGGTATTCGGCGATCTCGTCGCCGCGGACGGTCCACAAGGCGTCCACGAGCGCCGTCCGGAAGGACGCCGGGCCGCGGGACTGCTCCTCGGCCTGCTCCGACGCCAACGCCAGCCAGGCCGCCCCCGCCAACGCCGCCTCGAGGCGTCCCGTGACGACGGCGCACGCCCCCATCAGGCCCGACACCGCGGTGCGGACGCCCGGGATCTGGGCCAGCATCGCCGAACCGAGGGGCACCTTCACCTCACGCCCGCCGAACGTCACCCGCTCGGCGGAGTCGCCCCACACGATCGCGGCGTCGAGCTCGGGGGCACCGAAGCCGCTGATCTCGTCAGGGTTCACGCGGACGATCGCGGGCCGGTTCGCCAGGAGCGCGTCCACCCGCTCGGTGTGCAGCGGCAGGTCGCCGAGCCGGGTCAGGTCCAGCACCCAGGGAGTCCCGTCGGAGGCCAGCCGGGCCGTGGTCGCGACGATCGCGTCGTTCCACTCGGCGGTGAGCGCGGCCAGGTCGAGGACGACCGCCTGCGCGCCGCGGGCCGCATCGAGGGCGTCGGGCGACGTGCCGGTCACCAAGGGGCGCGCTCCGGCACCGTGCAGGGCGTCGGCGACGAAGGGAGTGGCGGCGCGAGGAGCCACACATTGGACCCGAGGCCCTTCCTCACGCACAGCTTCGGCGGCGAACCCGATGGTCAGGGCGAGGCTGGAATGGGACATCGAAACTCCTCTTACAGATTGCGGCGGCTCGCTAGCAAGTATGACCGAGTTCTCCGCGGGACCGGCGAGCGACCCTCGGCGGGTGTGGGGATTCCCCGCACGGTCGCTCCAGCACGAAGTGCCAGGCGTCACAATGACGTCATGGAGCCGACGACGCCCCCCGCACCGCCCGCGGATGCCTTCGCGTCCTTCCGTGTCCCCGCCACCGACCGCCGCGAACGCGTCAATCGGGGCAAGGCGTTGCGGGAGGCGACCCCCCACGCCGCATTGGGGCGGTGGCAGCCCCGCCACAACCGCCCGCGGACCATCGACCTCATCGAGGCAGCCCAGTACGGCCGGCTGCCGTGGCTGCACGGCGTCCGCAACGCCCGCATGGCGGCGTCCCCGTTCGGGATGCTGCGCGGTTCCGCCGCGATGATGGCGTGGGACGTGGCCAACCTGCCCGCGACCGGCGTCCAGACGGTGACGTGCGGCGACGCCCACATCGGCAACATCGGCTTCTACCGATCGCCCGAGGGCAACCAGGTCATCGACCTGAACGACTTCGACGAGGCCCACACCGGCTGCTGGGAGTGGGACCTGCGCCGGCTCACCGCCTCGATCTGGGTGCTGGGCCGGGTCAACGGGGCCAGCGAGCAGGACTGCGCCGACGCCGTCGCCCACTGCGTCGTCGCCTACCGCGACGAGGTCAGCTTCTTGTCCAAGCAGCCGCTGCTGTGGCGGGCGTTCGACCGGCTCGACGTGGAGGGACTGCACTCGAGCGTCACCGAGGAGGGACTGCGCGAGGAGATCGAACGCGCCGCCGCCGCCGCCCGGCGCCGCACCTCGGATCGCAAGCTGCCCAAACTGACCGGCGGGGCCACCACCGCCGCGCACATCCTCGAAGACCCGCCGCTGGTGACCCACCCCGACGCCGCCGAGTACGAGGCGCTCGCAGACGGGCTGGACGCCTACCTGGCCACCCTGACACCGCAGTGGCGGCGCATCGTGGGCGGGTACACGCTGGTCGACATCGCTCACAAGGTCGTCGGCGTCGGGTCGGTCGGCCTGCGGGCCTGGGTGGCGCTGCTGTGCGGCTCCCGCGAGGACGACGTCCTGTTTTTGCAGCTCAAGCAGGCGCAACGATCCGTGCTGGCGCCCTTCGTCCACGGCGAACACGCCTGGCACGAGCATCAGGGGCAGCGGGTCGTGGAGTACCAGCAGGTGCTGCAGACCGTCTCGGACCCGCTTCTGGGCTGGACGACGGTCGGGCCGCATCAGTACTACGTGCGCCAGTACCGCAACATGAAGGGCGGCATCCCCCTCGACAACATGTCCCCCTCGGCCCTGGTCGACTACTCCGGCGTCACCGGGCATCTGCTGGCCAAGGGCCACGCCCGCACCTCGGGGGCGTCGATCATCTCCGGCTACCTCGGCAAGCGGGAATCCGCCGTGGATGCCTTCGTCGCCTGGGCGCGCAGCTACGCCGACCAGACCGAAGCCGACCACGCCGACCTGGTGGCTGCCATCGCGTCCGGACGCCTCCCCGCAGAACCCGGCGTCTGACGCGTCGGGAGCCGACTCTGCGCGGCGCCGTAGGCTGAACCCATCGATCAGGCTCGGAAGGACGACATGCGCGAGATCGCGACGGGGATCACCCAGGACACCACGCTGTGCATCTCCTTGTCGGGCAGGCCCGGTAGCACCGGCACCCGGTTCCACAACTACCTGTACGACGCGCTGGGCCTGGACTTCGTCTACAAGTCGTTCACCACGTCCGACATCGCCGAGGCCATCGCGGGCGTCCGTGGGCTGCGGATCCGCGGCTGCGCCGTCTCGATGCCGTGGAAGCACGACGTCATCGCGCTGGTCGACGAACTGGACGCGTCCGCCGCCGCCATCGACGCCGTGAACACCATCGTCAACACCGATGGCCACCTGGTGGCCTACAACACCGACTACCAGGCCGTTGCCCACCTGCTCACCGACCGCGGCGTCCCGAAGCAGGGCACCGTCGCCGTGCTGGGCTCAGGCGGCATGGCGAAGGCGACCGTTGCCGCGCTGCGCGACCTGCACTACCGCGACGTCGTCGTGGTGGCCCGCAACGAGCACACCGGGCGCGAACTCGCGTCCAAGTACGGGGCCGGCTGGCGTCCCGAGTTGGGCGACCTGCGTCCGGCGACCGTCGTGAACTGCACCCCGGTCGGCATGGCGGGCGGTCCGGAGGCCGCGGAGTTGCCGGTGAGCGGGTCGGTGCTGGAGGACGCCTGGGTGGTGTTCGACATGGTGCCGATGCCCGCCGAGACCCCCCTCGTGGTGGAGGCGCGGCGACGCGGCCTCACCGTCATCACGGGCGCCGAGGTCATGAGCCTGCAGGCCCTGGAACAGTTCGTGCTCTATACGGGCGTCCGACCCGATCCGGAACTCGTCGCGGCCGCCACGACGTTCTCGCGCGCCTGACGCGACGAGCCGGGCACCGGCCAGCAGGCGCCGCCGAGGCCGGCGGACGGCCTGTGCGGCTCAGGGGGCGAGGCGATCCCGAGCCCAGTCCGCGCCCCGCATGCGGAAGCGAAGCCGGTCGTGGAGCCGGGAGTTGCGCCCCTGCCAGAACTCCCAGGTGTCGGGCAGCAACCGGTAGCCGCCCCAGTGCGGTGGACGCTGCGGGTCCTCGCCCTGGTCGCGGACGGCGGCCGCCTCGGCGTCCTCCAGGGCGGCCCGGTCGGCGATGACGCTCGACTGCTGCGAGGCCCAGGCCCCGATCCGGCTGCCCAGGGGACGCACCCGGAAGTAGGCGTCCGACTCCTCGGCCGGGACCTTCACGACCTTGCCCTCGACCCGGACCTGCCGCTCCAACGGAGCCCAGAAGAACAGCAGCGTCGCCTGCGGATTGTCAGCCAGGTCGGCGCCCTTGCGGGAGTCGTAGTTGGTGAACCACACCAGCCCGCTCCCGTCGAACTCCTTCAGCAAGACGACGCGCGCCGAGGGCCGTCCGCGACGGTCGGCGGTCGCGAGCGTCATGGCGTTGGGTTCCAGGCCCGGCAGGGCGCGGGCGTCCTCGAACCACTGCGCAAACAGCGCGCTCGGGTCGTTCCCAGCGTCAGCCTCGTCGAGTTTCCCCTTGTCGTAGGACTGTCGCAGCCCGGAGATGTCCATGAAGCCAGCCTAGGACACCACGGCCGATTGCGGGGCGGCCCGCAGCGAAGCGGCCAACCGTTGCCCCGGGCCGCTCCCGGTCAGCGTGTGGAGATGCCCCCGACCATGCCGCTGATGAACTTCTTCTGCAGGGCGAAGTAGAGCAGCGCGATAGGCAAGGCAACGAGCACGCCCGCGGCCGACAGCAGCGAGTAGTCGGTGGTGTTCTGCCCCTGGAAGAAGGCCAGCCCCAACGGGGCCGTGCGCCGCGCGTCGGAGACGATCATCACCAGCGGCAGCAGGAACTCGTTCCAGGTCCACATGAAGACCAGGAGCGCCATCGTCATGATGGGAGCCACCGTGGAGGGGACGAGCACCCGCCACAGCACCTGGGAGTCGCGTGCCCCATCCAGGCGAGCGGCCTCGATCACTTCGTTGGGGAACGTGCGGAACTGATTGCGCATCCAAAAGATCGAGAAGGCCAGGGATTGCGTGGTCTGCGGGAGGATGAGCGCCCAGTAGGTGTCGGTGAGGTTGACCCCCCGCAAGTTGAAGTACAGCGGGATGATGAACGCCTCGGCCGGGAGCATCAGCCCGAGCAGCAAAAGGTAGAACAGGACGCTGGAGCCGACGAACCGGAGCCGGGCGAAGGCAAAGCCCGCGGTCACCGAGAGCAGGATCGTCAGCGCCACGACGCTCAGGGCCACGATCACGCTGGAGAGCATGTACACGCTGAAGTTGCCGCGCGCCCACGCGTCGGCGTAGTTGCTGAACACGAGCCTGCTGGGCAGGGCGAACCCGCCGAAGTTCTCGGCCGAGGGGGTGAGCGAGGAGAGCACGACGCCCAGGAGCGGGACCAGCGCGAACAATGCGAACAAGGCCAAGACGACCTGGTTCACGATCTTTTCCTTGCGGCTGAGCTTCATGCTTCGTCCTTGGGTTCGAGGCGGCCGATCAGGACGGTCGCAGCGACGATGACGACGGTGAGCACCAGCGCGACGGCCGCCGCGAGACCCACCTGACCGGTGTTGAAGGCCCGGTTGTACGCCTCATAGGCGGGCACGGCGGTGCTGGTGCCGGGGCCACCCCGGGTGGTGATGTAGACGATGTCGAACGTCTTCAGCGCCGAGACCACGGTGAGGGTGAGTCCGACGGAGATCTGTCCCCGCAGCGAGGACAGGGTGATCGCGAAGAACTCGCGGATGCGTCCGGCGCCGTCGATCCGGGCGGCCTCGAAGAGTTCGGGCGGGATGTTGCCCACCCCGGAGAGGAACAGGACGAGGCACAGCCCGATGTTGAGCCAGGTGCCGACGAGGCCGATCGCGATCAGCGCCGTGTCGTACTCCCCGAGCCAGACGCGGGCCAGGCTCCCCAGCCCCACCGCGCGCAGGACCTGGTTGACCAGGCCCGTCTGGGAGTAGATCGACACCCAGATCGTGCCGACGACCACTGACGCGATCACCTGGGGCAGGAACAGCACGGTCCGGTAGAAGGACATCGACCGCATCCGGTGGGCACGCGAGATCAGGGCCGTCAGGAGGAGGGCTCCCACGACGGGAAGCACGGCGTAGAACAGCATCAGGACGCCCGCATGGACGAAGGACAACCGCAGTCCTTCGTCCTGGAACACGGTGACGAAGTTGTCGAAGCCGACGAACGTCGCCGCCCCCAGCCCGTTCCAGTCGAAGAACGAGTACTGCACGGTCTGCGACAACGGGATGCCGAGGAACAGCACGAACACGAGGAACGCGGGGGCCACGTACAGGTAGGCGGCGGGCTGCCATCGCCGACGGTGGCGCAGCGGTGGGGCCGTGGTGGCCAGGGGGGCGGGGGTGGGGAGGTTCGCTCCCCACCGTCCGCTCCTGGATTCGTTCACGGAGTTACTCACGTTGAGGGATCCTTCAACGCTTCGCCAGGAACGCCGCTTGGTCGGCCTGGAGCTTCTCGACGAAGCCCTGCGGTGTGATCTGCCCGGCGATCAGGTCCTGCGCACCCGCGGTCAGCGTGTCGTAGAACGTGGTGGTGGCGTAGTCGAGGTAGGGAACCACGCCGTTGGCCGCCTGGACCGCGCGGTACTGCGTGGCGATGTCCGCGGCGAGCGTGCCCGCCTCGGGCTGGTAGCTGGCCGGCAGCACCGTGGGGAGCGCACCGGTGCTCATCAGTTGCTCGGCCGATCCCGCGTTCGTCACGAAGTCGATGTAGGCCGCGGCGACGTCAGCGTTCTTGGTCTTGGATCCGATGGACCAGGCCAGACCCTGACCGCCGGTCGTGGTCGGCTTGCCGTCCACCGCCGAGTTCAGCACCGTGAAGCCGGCCGCGCTCGTGCCCATGGCCGTCTCGAGCTTGGCCTGCTGCCACGTCCCGTTGATGAGGAACAAGGACTCGCCCCGGCCGAACGCGGACGTGGCGTCGTCTCGGGAGACGCCGTTGGCGCCCGGCGTGAGGTAGCCGTCTTGGGCCCATTGGGCGATCTTCGTCGCCGCCTCCAGGGTGGGGGCGTCCGTCCAGGCGCCGCCCTGGCCGCTGACCAGCTTGGTCACGCCCTCGGCGCCCAGCAGGGAAGCCTGGGTGACGCCCATGATGTGGATGCCGGGGCTCTTCTCCAGGTTGCCGAAGGACAGCGGGAGGATGCCCGCGGACTTGGCCTTCGCCATCGCGGCTTCGAGCTGATCCAGCGTGGTGGGCGTTTCCAGGCCGAGCTGGTTCAGCAGGGCGCGGTTGTAGTAGACGCCGACGAGCTCACCCGTCTGCGAGACGCCGAACAGGTTGTCGCCCTGCCAGGACTTGCCGTCCGCACTGAAGCTGTTCTGCTTCAGCAGCCCCTTGGGGAAGTAGCTGCTCCAGCCGTAGAGCTGGTCGTAGTCGTTCAGCGGACGCAGGAGCCCCGCCTCCACGAAGGCTCCCATGTCGGGGTAGCCCTGGTTGACCTGCGCGACGTCGGGCGGCGTGTTGCTGGTGAGGGCCAGGCGCAGGGTCTTCTTCAGGTCGGCGAAGGACTGGGCCGTCCGCTCGATCGTGACGTTGGGGTACTTCGCCTCGAACTGCTTGTTGAGCGCCTCCTGGGCTTCGGCGATGCCCGCGTCGACGTTCTGATCCCAGACCGTCAGCGTGACCTTGCCCGCCGCCGCGACGTCCTTCGATACGGGGCCGGCGGAGGACGTGGTCGTCCCCGCTCCCGAGCCCGGGGCGCACGCGGTGAGCGTGAGCGCCACGGCGGCCACGACGGCCGCCAGGCCTGCTGCTTTCTTCATGATTTCCTCTCGGATGTGACGGGTGCTGCATGAGTGGAGCCGTGCACGCCTTCGGACTGCTGCCTGGCCCACTGCCGGACGACGTCCCAGCCGCGTGCGGGCTGGAGCTCTTCGAACAAGTCATGGAGGTCGGTGGGGGTGGGCGCGCTGCGGGCCCCGCCGGGGGCACGCACGGAGCATGCGGCGGCGGCCGCGGCGAGCCGCAATCCCGCCTCGAGCTCCCAGCCCCAGGCGGTCGTGGCCATGAACACCGCGCCGAAGGTGTCCCCGGCGCCGGTGGGATCCACCGCCGTCACCGGGAGCGACGGCACCTGCACCGTCGTACCGGCCCGCGTCGCCAGGGCGCCGTCCTTGCCGAGGGTGACGACCGCGGTCTCGACGTAGCCGCTCAGGGCGGCGAGGGCCTCCTCGGGGGTGGACGTCCGGGTGTAGGCGCACGCTTCGGCGTCGTTGAACACCACGGCATCCACGTCGCGGATCCGTGTCAGGACCTCGGGGGACCAGGCGCCGGTCGCGTCCCACCCCACTCCGCCGAAGACCGCCGTCCCCTGCTGGCGCAGAGAGCTCAGCCAGGGCGGGAGCGGCTTCTCCACGCTGAGGTGGAGCGTCGCGGGGGCAGCGGCACCGTCCCATTCCGGGGGCATCGCTGGCTCTTCGTACGTCACGAAGGCACGGTCGGGTCCGTCGGTGATGGCGACCGTGATGGGGTTGTGCGAGCCGGGCCGGTGCCGCAGGTGGGTCAGGTCGAGGTGCGGCTCTTGCGCCAACTGGGCTAGGACGAGCGTCCCGATGGGGTCGTCGCCCACGTCGGCGGACAGCGCCGCGCTGGCGCCGATGCGCGCCGCCGCGACGGCCCGGTTGGCAGCGCCTCCGGGCGAGAGGGTGAACGACTCGGCGTAGACCTCGCTCCCGGGCTGCGGTGGTCGTGCGCCTGCGAAGACGAGGTCGCTGTAAATCTGGCCCACGATGTGGACATCAGCACACACAAGGTTTCCTTCGGTGGTGAGGTTTGATCGACTTTGATGCTAACCGCGCAATGTTTCCTGCATGTTACCCACATGAGGCACCCGTATGACAGGAGTTGAGGAACTTTGGGTGAACAACACCACCATAGACTGCCAAAGTCAATCAGCATTGCGCTAGAGTGGTGGCATGCTCACAGCTCAACGACGTGCGCTCATCCTCGAGTCGCTTGCCTCCGGCGGACGAACGGTCGTCCAGCTCGCCGGTGAGCTTCTCGTCAGCGAGTCGACCATCCGGCGCGATCTGGACGCCCTCGCGCTCGACGGAAAGCTCGAGCGGAAGTACGGGGGTGCGATCCTCACCAGCGGCAGCCGGGCCACCATCACCGACTCCGGCCGGGAGGAGGGGTCCCTCGCGCAGGAACGCGACCGGGACTACGACCTCCGCATCCGCGTGGCCGAGGCCGCGGCCTCACTGGTCGAGGACGGCGACATCATCGTCCTCGACATCGGCCTGACCACCCCGCTGGTGGCGCGCGCCCTCCACGGCCGCCGCATCACCATCATCACCGCCAACCTCGAAGTGCTCGACGAGGTCCGGGCCGACGACGCCATCGACGTCGTCCTGCTCGGCGGCGCGCTGCGCCGTAACTATCAGACCCTGGTCGGCTCACTCACCGAACAAGCGGTGGCGCACCTCAACGCGGACATCATGTTCCTGAGCTGCACCGGCGTCCGGGACGAGCACGTCCTGGACAACATGGCCGTCGAAGCCCCCATCAAGCAGGCCCTCATCGGCGCCTCGGCGCGCACCGTGCTGCTCGCCCACGAACGCAAGTTCCCGGGCACCGGCGCGATGCGCATCTGCACCCTCGAGGACGTCGACACCCTGATCACCACCGAAGGCAACACCTCGGAAGAACTACTGCGCCGCCGGGAAAGCGGCAGGAAGGTCATCGTGGCATGAAGCTCACAATCCTGGGAGGCGGCGGCTTCCGCACCCCCTACGTCTGGCAGGCCCTCATCCGCGACTCCGGGTCGCCACGGGTCACCGAAGTGGCGCTGTACGACATCGACGGCTCGCGTCTGCAGACGATGACGCACATCCTCAAGCGGCTCGCCGTCGACTTCCCCGACGCCCCCACCCTCACCACCTACACCGCGCTGGAACCCGCCCTGGAAGGTGCGGACTTCGTCTTCGCCGCCATGCGCGTCGGGGGCCTGGAAGGCCGCTGCTGCGACGAGCGCGTGGCCCTCAACCGCAACGTCCTCGGCCAGGAGACCACCGGCCCCGGCGGGCTGGCGTACGCGTTCCGCACGATCCCGACCATGCTGGATGTCGCCCACGCCATGCAGCGCGTCGCCCCGCGGGCCTACCTGCTGAACTTCACCAACCCCGCGGGCATCATCACCGAGGCGCTCCAGGGCGTCCTGGGCGACCGCGCCCTGGGCATCTGCGACACGCCCTCGGGCTTGGGACGCCGCGTCGCCGGCCTGCTGGGCCACGACCACACGCGCGTCGAGATGGACTACGTCGGCCTCAACCACCTCGGCTGGATGCGCCGCGTCCTCGTCGACGGCGTCGACGTGCTGCCGAACCTGCTCGCCGATGAGGCCAAGCTCGGCTCGATGGAGGAGGGTCTCGTCTTCGGGACCCAGTGGATCCGCGAGCTCGGCGTCATCCCCAACGAGTACCTCTTCTACTACTACTTCAACCGGGACGCCGTCCGCCGGATCCTCGAATCCCCGCAGACGCGAGGCGAGTTCCTGCTGCAGACGCAGACGAAGTTCTACGCCGATGCCGCGGCCGCCGGTGACAAGGCCGTGGACGTCTGGTCCGAGGCGGTCGACGAGCGCGGCGCCAGCTACATGGCCGAGGCGAAGGGCGGCGTCCAGGGCCACCCGGCGACGCACCGCGAGAACGAGACCGACCCGTCCCACCTCGGCTATGCGGGGGTGGCGCTGGGCGTCATGGCGGCGATCAGTCGCAACGAGAAGCGCACCATGATCCTCAACGTGCGCAACCGGGGCACGATCGTCGGGCTTCCCGAGGACGCGGTCGTCGAAGTTCCCACGCTGGTGGACGCGAACGGCGTCCGGCCGTTGTCGCTGAGCACCCAGCCCGACCTGCACCAGCTCGGCCTGATGCAGCAGGTCAAGGCGGTCGAGCGGCACACCATCGCCGCGGCCACCACCGGCTCGCAGCAGGAGGCGCTGCTGGCGTTGGCGCTGCACCCGCTCGTGGACTCCGTCACCGTCGCCCGCGACCTGCTGCAGGGCTACATGACCGCCATCCCCGAGGTCGCCGACGTGCTCGGAAGCAAGCACTGACGTGAGCCTCACCATCGAACTCGCCCTGAGTGAGCGCGCCGCCGGGCGGAGCATCGCGCTCCGCCTCGCGGAGGTGATCGCCGCCAAGCCGGCGGCGGTCATCGGCGTCGCCACCGGCTCCTCCCCCGAGCCGATCTACGCGGCCTTGGCCGACCTCGTCCGCGACGGCCTCGACGCCTCCCAGGTCACCTGGTTCGCCCTGGACGAGTACCTGGGGCTCCCGGCGGCGCATCCGCAGAGCTACCGGTCCGTCCTGGAGCGGGCCCTGATCCGGCCGCTGGGCCTCGATCCGGCCTCCCTGCACGTCCCGGCGGGGCATCCCGCTACGGCGGACGCCGACGCCGAGGCCTACGAGCGGCTCATCGGCGAGGCCCAGGTCGACGTCCAGATCCTGGGGATCGGGCACAACGGGCACATCGGTTTCAACGAGCCGGGAACGCCTTTTGCCTCCACCACCCACCGGGCGGTGCTGACCTCCACCACTCGGAAGGCCAACGCCCGCTACTTCGACTCCCTCGATCTCGTGCCGCGCGAATGCCTGACCCAGGGCATCGCCACGATCATGCGCGCGGGCACCCTTGAGCTGATCGCCAGCGGCGCGGAGAAGGCCCCGGCCGTGGCGCGCGCCCTGCGAGGCCCCGTGAGTGAGGACTGCCCGGCCAGCGTCGTGAATCTGCACGGCTCGGTGCGGGTCACGGTGGACGCCGACGCGGCGAGTCTGCTGTCCAGCATCGCGTCCTGACAGCCCTGCGTCTGTGCAAAACCTCGTTCGCGGGCTCCCGGCAACTGTCCGGGACGGGTGAGATACTGACGACCATGACCAACAGCGGGGGTGAAACCGATCACCTCGGCGGCAAGGGTGCCAACCTCATCGTGCTGCGTGAGGCCGGTCTTCCCGTGCCGCCGTTCGTCGTGTTGCCCACGCGGGAGTACGACGCGTTCGTGGCCGAGGCCGGGCTGGCATCCGTCATCGCCGAAGCGCTGAGCAAGGAGCCAGAGGCGGCGTCGCTGGCGATCATGGCCGCGTTCTCCCGCGCGAAGCCCTCCCCCACCCAGCGAGAGCGGATCGTCAGCGAGGTGGCCGCGTTGCTCGACGGCCCGGTCGCGGTGCGCAGCTCCGCCACGGCGGAGGATCTCCCGGGCGCCAGCTTCGCCGGGCAGCAGGACTCCTTCCTCAACGTGGTGGGCGTCGAGGACGTCCTCGCGGCGGTCGTCGCCTGCTGGGCGTCGCTCTGGACGCCGCGGGCCATCAGCTACCGGGCCCACCTGGGGTTCGACGCGCCCGTCAGCCTCGCCGTCGTCGTGCAGACCATGGTGGCCGCCGACACCGCCGGGGTGCTGTTCACCGCGAACCCGCGCACCGGCCGACGCGACGAGTCCGTGGTGGACGCCGGGCGCGGGCTGGGCTCCGCCCTCGTGTCCGGTGAGGTGACGCCCGACAACTACGTGGTCGAGACCCTCACCGGCGCCGTCCGCTCCAAGGAGATCGCCGGGGCGACGGCGGTGCTCAGCGCCCCCGAGCTGAGCGCACTGGTGGCGCTCGGCCGCCGGATCGTCGAACTGTACGGCGTCCCGATGGACATCGAGTGGGCCACCCACGGCGAGGAGCTGTTCGTCGTCCAAGCGCGCCCCATCACGAGCCTGTATCCGTTGCCGCCTGCGAACCCGCAACCGCATCCGACCCCCGAGGTGTGGTTCAGCTTCGGCGCCTTCCAGGGGGTGCTCGAACCGATCACCCCGCTGGGGCTGGACACGTTGCGGATGCTTCTCGCCGGCGCCCCCCGGATCCTGGGCCGACGCGTCGACTGGCGTACCAACCGGGCCTTGCAGCCCGCCGGAGAGCGGTTGTGGCTGCGGGCCGACGGCATCCTGCGCGTGCGCAGCACCCGCACGCTGGCGACCCGGTTCCTGCCCCTGGTCGAACCCGGCTCCGCGGCGATCCTCGCCGACCTCGGGGAGGAGCCGGGGCTGCGTCCGGTCCATCAGATGCCCGCCGCACCGACGATGGCCGCGCTGGCCGCGTTCGCCTCCCGGGTGGCCTCCCGCGGCCGGGCCTCGCTGCGGAACCCCGCCGCCGCCCGTCGTCACCTCGACCGGGCCGTCGACCGCCTCCTGGAGCGGATCAGCGCCCAGATGGCGAAGGCGGCCCGCGCCGACACCCCGCAGGGGCGGCTCAGCGCCCGCGCGAAGGTCATCGCCCTGATGGCCGACGAGGCGCTGCCGACGCTGCTGCCGCTGTTCGCCCCCGTGATCCTGCCGACCGTGCTGGAGCTGATGAAGCTGCGCGACCTGGCCGCCAAGACCGGGCTGCCGGACGCCGACGCCCTCGCCTTGGCGGTGATGCGGGGCCTGCCCGGCAATGTGACGACCCAGATGGAACTGGAATTATCCGATGTGGCGGCGACCCTGAAGACGGACGCCAACGCGTGGGGCTGGGTCGCGGAGACGCCCGCGCAAGACCTGGCCCGGCAATACCTCGCCGGGCGTCTGCCGCGGGTGGCGCAGGAGGCCATCGGGGCGTTCATGGCCGCCTACGGCATGCGTGGTGTCGCCGAGATCGACGTGGGCGCGGCGCGCTGGCGCGACGATCCGACCCCGCTGATGCACACGCTGAAGTCCTGCCTGGCGTTGCCGCCGGACGCCCAGCCGCGCACCGTCTACCTGGCCGGACAGCACGAGGCGGGCCGCTCGATCCGCACGCTGATGGACGCGTCGACGAAGCAGCGCGCCGAGAAGATCCGGCGCAGCGCGAAGGCGATCCGCGGGCTGGCGGGTGCTCGGGAGACGCCGAAGTTCACCCTGATCCGGGCTTTCGGCATGATCCGCTCGGGGCTGGACGCCTCGGCGATCGAACTGGTCGAAGAGGATCGGCTGGGTGCCGTGCAGGACCTGGCGTTCCTGCGGGTCGATGAGCTGAGCCGGGCGTTCTCGGCGAACTGGCATGAAGTGGTCGCGCGCAGGCGGGGCCGCTGGGAGGCCGAGCGGCGTCGCACGCAGGTGCCGCGGATCCTCGTCGAGGACGGCCGCGCCCTGTACGAGGGGCTGAGCGCCGGGGAGGCCGACCTGCATGGTGCGGGGGTGTCCCCCGGTGTCGTGGAGGGTCCGGTCCGGATCGTGCGGGATCCGCGGACCGCGCAGCTCGTGCGCGGCGAGATCCTGGTGTGCCAGGGGACCGATCCCGCGTGGACGCCGCTGTTCCTCATCGCCGGCGGGCTGATCACCGAGGTCGGCGGGCTGATGACGCACGGGTCGGTGGTGGCACGCGAGTACGGCGTCCCGGCGGTCGTGGGCGTCCACGATGCGACGCGGCGGCTCACCGACGGCCAGCGCATCCGTCTCGATGGGGCCAGCGGGAGCATCGAACTGCTCTAGACTTCCTATACCTAGAACTACAAGGTAGAGGAGGTGCTGGCATGAAACTGTCGAAAGACCTGGTCGCAGCGTCGGCCACGCCGATCGTCCTGGGCGTCCTCGCCACAGGCGAGGACTACGGCTACTCGATCCTGCGGCGCATGACCGACGCCTCAGGCGGGCGGCTGGAGTGGAGCGAGGGCATGCTCTATCCCCTCCTCCACCGGCTGGAGCAACAGGGGCTCATCACCGCCCGGTGGGGAGCGGCCCCCAACGGCAGGCGCCGCAAGTACTACGCAATCACACCCGACGGCACCGCCGAACTCGGCGGCCAGGCCGCCCAATGGCGCGCGGTCGTCGACACCTTGGAGGGGCTGCTCCCCGGCCCCCTCCCTCACGCAGCGGAGGCACGATGACGAGCAGGCAGCACCCCTCCCACGGGACCGGCGAGCCCGGCGCCCAGACCTGGTCGCCTCCCCAGCCTCCCTCCGGCGTCCTCGACGACCTGGCTGTCCCGCTGGCCGAGTGGCGCACGCTCATGACCCAACGCCCCGGCGTCACCCCCGACGACGTCGAGGAGTTGGAGGACCACCTGCTCAGCGAGGTCCAGGACCTGCGCCGTGCCGGGCTGAGTCCGGAGGAGGCCTTCCTCATCGCGGTGCGCCGCCTCGGCTCCCAGAACGAGGTCGCCCGCGAATACGGCGCGGTCCACACCGACCGGCTGTGGCGCCAACTCGTCTTCACCCCGTCTGCTCCCTCCCCGGCAGGAGCTTTGGCGGCCCGCTGGGACCTGCCGGCCGCCCTGGCGCTGGGGCTGCTGTCAGGCCTGGCGCTGCGGCTCCCCACCGCTCTGCTCGAAGGCGAGGCGGTCGGACAGGTCTACGCGCGCAACCTCGCCTTCGGCGTCCTGCCATTTCTGGCGCTGTACCTCATCGCGCGTTCGGCGCCGCGCTCACGCAGCGGGTTGACGGCCCTCGTCAGCGTGTTCGCCGTGAGCGCGCTGCTGGTCAACCTCTACCCCTCCCACGCCCCGCAGCAGACGCTGGCCCTCACCGCCCTGCACCTGCCCATCGCCTTGACGGTGACCGTCGGCATCGCCTACCTGGGAGCACGCTGGCGGGCACTGGAGGCGTGGATGGACTGGGTCCGGTTCCTCGGCGAAGCCGCCATCTACTACGTGCTCATCGCCCTGGGAGGCGGGGTCGTGACCATTCTGGTCACCCAGATCTTCCTCGCCGTCGGCCTGTACGGGGTCGGCACCGCGCTGAGCTGGGTGATCCCGATCTGCGCGGCCGGCGCCGTCCTGGTCTGCGCCTGGCTGGTGGAGGCCAAGCGCTCGGTGATGGACAACATGGCACCCGTGCTGACCGCGGTCTTCACCCCCGTCCTCACCCTCGGCATGCTGAGCTTCCTGGTCGTCGTGGTGGCGGGCGGACGCCTCGTGGACCTGGACCGCGAGGTACTCATCTCCTTCGATGCGCTGCTGATCGTCGTGGTCGCCCTGGTGCTCTATACGGTGTCCGCCCGGCGTCCGGAGTCACCCCGTCGCCCCCTGGACTGGATGCAGCTGGTGCTGGTGCTGGCAGCCCTGGCCGTGGACGTCCTGCTGCTGTGGGCGATGTCGGGTCGGCTCCTGGAATACGGAACGAGTCCCAACAAGCTGGCCGCGCTGGGCTGCAACGTGATCCTGCTCGTCCACCTGGCGGGCTCGGCCTGGCACTACCTGGGCGTCCTGGTGTGGCGCCAGCCAGCCCTGGGACTGCAACGGTGGCAGTGCCTGGCGCTGCCGGTGTTCGGGGTCTGGGCGGGCGTGGTGGCGCTGGCGTTCCCGCCCCTGTTCGGCTTCCGATGAGCCGAACCTCAGCGCCGGCCCCCGACGCCCTTGGCGAGTTCAGGCGGTGACGGTCGGCGCGAAGGCGTCCACGTTCAGGGCGCGGACACCGACGCCCAGGGCCGCGCAGACGACCCCCACGAGCACCGGGATCGCCAGCGCGACGGTGACGGAGGCCGCCTCGACGAGCATCCCGGCCGCCGAGGCGCCCAGGCCGACACCGGCGAGGGTGGCGGTCGCCAACAGCGTCAGCACCAGCGTGTTGCCGGCGCTGGCGAGCCGCTCGGCTGCCGCGTAGCTCGACACGAGCAGGGGCGCGACGCACAACCCGACCGCCAGGCACGCCGCGGCGAGGGCGGCCGCATGGAGGAAGGGTCCTCCCGTCAGCAGGGCCGCGGCCACGAGCATCCCCCCGGCAAGCGCCAGCAGGACGCCCGCGCCGATGACGCGATCGGGCAGGGACCAGCGCGCCAGCTTGTGGGTGAGCATGCCTGAGGTGGCACTGCCGATCCCGATGAACGCGTAGACGACTCCGGTGAACCCGGACGCCGTGTCGGCCAGGGAGGCCGTCACCGACGCCTGTACCGAGCCGAACACCAGGCCGACGGCCGCCGCGATCGCGATCCACGGGGCGAGCAGCCCTGGCCGGGTGAGACGGCGCCCCACGCCCGGCACGCGGGCCTGGGCACTCCGGTTGAGCAGCGCGAACCCCAGCTGGCCGCACACCAGCAGCACGAGGGTGACGCTGAGCGCCACGACCGGGGACACCACGGCGGCCAGCGTCGCGCCGAGCACGGGACCCGCCACGTAAGAGACCTCGTCAGCGACGGTCTCATAGCCCATCGCCACTTCGACGCGGTGGCGAGCGTCCGGATGGCCGGCGAACCGGGTCGACCACGAGGCGCGGGCCAGCGGGCCCACCTGGGCGTTGGACGCCCCCACCAGGGCGGACAGCGCGAGCGCCACCCCGAGCGGGGCGGGCCAGAAGAACAGACCGATCAGCCCGAGCAAGCCCAGGGCACCGGGGATGGTGATGACGACGAGGGTGCGGCGGTGGCCGATCCGGTCGGCGAGGGCCCCCACCAACGGGGCCCCGACGACACCCCCGAGACTGAGCGCCCCGACGAGCAGGCCCGCGGCGGCGAAGGAACCGGTGAGCACCTGACCGCTGACGAGCACGGTGAGGGGAAGCATGGCGACGGGGAGCCGGGCGAGGAAGGCCAGCAGCATCCAGGGGGCCCCAGCCGTCGAGACGAGCAGGGCGAGGGGGCGCTGACCGGCCACCGGGATGTCGGCGGCAGCCGTCGTGGTCGCCACGGGATCGAGGGTGGTGTCGGGCTGGGAATCAGAAGGGGTCATGGGTATCTCCGGGCACGCTGATCGCGGTGCACATCCCCCACCCTGATGCGCGGTTGCCTAACTACCGTCACCCAGGATACCCGGGACGTCAGAGCGCGCGAAAGGGGCCGCCCGCGGGCTCAGTCGCGCCCCTCGGGGCCCCGGTTGTCGCCCTCGGCGTCCCCGAACAGCAACTCGGTCATGACCACGTGGACGCGTTCGACGTCCGGCACGTCCGGGAGCGTGACGGGGGCTTCGGCCGCGGTGGTGAACTGCAGCGTTCCGCATCCCAGGAGGCGATCCAGCAGGGAGCGTTCGTAGGTGACGTTGTTGATCCTGCTCAGCGGCAGGTCATGGCCGGTGGTGGTGACGATCCCGTGACGGGTGATGACGCGCCGATCGGTGAGCGTGTACGTCGAGGTGAGCCACCGCAGGAACGGCACGAGCGTCAGGACGATGAACAAGATCCCCGCGACGACGAGGGTCCCCCAGTCGAGCCAGGGCCGGAGCCTCGGGATGGTCAAGGTGAACGCGGCAACCACGGCGGCGATCAGGAGGATGCCGCACAGCGCGGGAAGCACCAGCGCCTTCGGATGGGTGCGCAGGTGCAGCACGACGGTCTCGTCGGCGCCCAGGAGTCTGCGGGGCAAGGCCATGCCGCCATGGTGGCACGCCCATGGCCCAGGGGGGCAACAAAGGGGTCTTCGACGTGGCCAATCCCTACCCTGGAGAGATGGAGGCTGCTAGCTACGTCGAGAACATCGCCAACCGGACGACGATGCGGGGGGTCGTGTACGACATGACCCGGATCCTCACCGTGACGTGCATCGTCGTCGTGCCGCTCCTGCTGTGGGCGACGTCCATGCATCCGCTGGCCATCATCATCAGCGGCATCCTGGGCGTGCTCGCCGTCATCCTCGTGCGCGACACCATCGTGGTGACCCGCCAGTTGAAGGCGTCCCCGCTCGACCTGGCCTTTGATCCGGCCCCCGATCGCGGCCCCGTCTCCCCCGCGAACGTGCTGGGCGTGGCGGGCGGCGTGGGCGTGTTCGGGGTCGTCCTGCTGATCGTGAGCACCGCGATGGGGGATGTCGCCCAAGGGCTCACCTGGGGCCTGATCACCCTCGGTGTCGCCGGAGTGCTGGCGCTGATGTCGATCCCGACGTTCGGCGTCCAGGCCCGCAAGTGGCGGGTGCTGTCGGACGCGCTGCAGGCGCACCCGGAGCTGATCCCCTACCTGCAGGACGCCCGCGCCCGGTTCCCGCACAGCGCGCCGTTCCCGTTCTCGGCGCCGACCGATCAGGTGATCATTCCCTGAGCCGCGCCTCCAGCGCCGCCAGCAGCCGGGCGGGCAACTCCCGGCCGCGCAAGGCATCACGCCAGGCCTCGGGGATCGCCTCCACTCCGCCGACCAGGCCCGCGATGCCGCCGGCCACGCACGCGGTGGTATCGGTGTCGTGGCCCAGGGCGATCGCCGCCCTCACCACCTCTTCGTAGCCGGCGCCGTCGCGATTCAGGACGACCGCGGCCCGGAATGAGTCGACCACGTAGCCGGTCCCGCCCAGCGGGGACGCCTCACGCGCCCTCACGTGAGACTCGAACTCCGTGACGGCGGCGGAGCCCCGGCCGTGCACCCGGCGAAACGCCGCGACGGCGTCCGCGTAGCCCTCCGGGGCGGTCGCGCCGTCCCGCAGCCGCCGCACCCACAGGCTGTACACCTCGCAGCACACCACCGAGCGCAGGTGGGCGTGGGTGGGGGCCGAGGACGCGGCGGCGTCGGCGCACAGGGTGGCGTCGTCGCCGCGATGCCACAGCCCCAGCGGCAGCACCCGCATCAGGGAGCCGTTGCCGTTGGCGCGCTCATCCGACGCGCCTGCTCGGCCTGCCGGGACGCCGCCGCGCAACCGGTCGATGGCCGCCGAGGTCTGGATGCCGACGTCGAACACGTGCCCTCCCACCGCGTAGTCGCCGCGGTCCAGCCAGGCCACCAGCCGGGCACCCAGGTCGTCGGCGTCGAATCGGCCGCACGTCAGCAGGGAGTCGAGCAGGGCGAGCATCTGGGCGCCGTCGTCGGACCAGGTGCCGGGGTGGGTGCCCGCGTGCGCGCGGGCGAAGCCCGGCGGGGGCTTCATGGTGACGCGGCCGGGAAGCGCGTGGGGCGGATGGAACTCGTAGGGGACGCCGAGGGCGTCGGCGACCAGATGGCCCCAGATCGCTCCGGCGAGGCGCTGGTTCAGGGTCGGCATGGGAGCACGCTAGCCGGGTCGAGGCCAGCTGGGCGATGCCCAGTTCCCGGGTTCCCCCCGTTCGCCGGGTGCGCCCGGGGTAAACTGTGACGGGTCACGTCATTCACCGACGCATGCCCGTGACAAGGAGCCCACGTTGTTCGGAGACACTGCGCACGCTGGCACGAACGCCCTGCTGAACCGCCTCGCGGAGCACGCGCGTCCCATGATCGTGTCCCACGGCGGGGTCGCGGTCGGGGTGGTCTCGCCCAACACCTCGCGGGCGGTCCGCGCGGCGCTGCTGTCCGGCGCGGACGCCGTCAAGATCGATGTGAGCAGCAGCACCGACCACATCTTCTACGCCTTCCACGACGGCACCGAACCCGATCTGCTCGGCATCGAGGAGAACCTCCAGACGTTGCCCGCCGCCACGATCTCCGGCCTGAGCTATCAGCACCGCGACCGCCCCGGGCGACCCGCCCGTGTGGAGCGCCTCACCGCGGTTCTGGGCGACTTCCGTGGCAAGGAGGTGCTGTTCGCCCTGGATCGCTCGTGGTGGCGCTGGCCGACGCTGCTGAAGGTGCTGGACGGCCTCCAGATGGCCCAGCAGTGCGTGCTCAAGGTGCCCGCCTGGGAGTTTGCCGCGCTCGGCAAACTGCAGGCCCACAAGGTCAAGTACCCGACGCTCGCGATCTGCTCGACGGTCGAGGAGTTGCGGGCGCTCCCGCTGCACGACCCGAGCATCAACCTCGTCGGCGTGGAGCTGATCGCCCTGGACGAGGAGAGCCCCTGGTTCGACCCGTACGTGCTGGAGCAGTTGCGGCGCGAGTCGCTGCTGATCTGGGTCAACAGCGAGACGCTCACGACCGGCGTCCCGCTGTTCGCGGGGTTCGACGATGAGCGGGCCATCGAGCAGAGCCCGTCGGCGGCCTGGTCCCGGGTCCTGGAGCTCGGGGTGGACGCCGTCCAGACCGAGTACCCGTGGCTATTGCACGACCTGCGACGATTGCGGGCATGAGCACGCCGCAGCGCCCCGACGAGGGACCCGCGAGGAACCGGTTCGGGGTGAGCGACCGGGCCGGACGGGCGGTGATCGTGGTGATCGCCGTCGTCGCCGGCCTGTGTCTGGTCGGCGGGGCGGCACTCGTCCTCGCCGCGTTCCTGCTGATGTGAGCCGGTTCGGGGCGCGGCGGCTTAGGCTGGAAGGGTGACCTTCTTGCTTCGCCCGGCTCGCACTCCCGACATCCCGGCGATGCGGACGCTCATGTCTCCGTTCGTCAACCGCCGGATCCTGCTGGGGAAGGAAACCGTCGCCCTGTACGAGAACGTGCAGGAGTTCGTCGTCGCGGAGGTGGACGGCGAGGTCGTCGGCTGCGGCGCCCTGCACGTGATGTGGGAGGACCTCGGCGAAGTGCGCAGCGTCGCGGTGAGTCCCGACCACGGCGGCCAGGGCATCGGCGCGCGGATCGTCGACGAACTCGGGCGCCGCGCCCGCGACCTGGGCCTGTCGCGGCTGTTCTGCCTGACCTTCGAGGTGAACTTCTTCGCCCGGCTCGGCTTCGAGCCCATCGGGGAGCACGTCGTCGCCCCCGACGTGTACGCGCAACTGGTGCGCAGCCCCGACGAGGGGATCGCCGAGTTCCTGGATCTGGCGCATGTGAAGCCCAACACCCTGGGCAACACCCGCATGCTCAAGCACTTGTAGCGTCCGCGCCCGCAGCGCCCGCACCTCAGCCACCGGGAGCCGCGTTCGGGTCCGCGGGTGGACGCCTGAGTCAGGGTCAGCGGGTGGACGCCAGCGTCGGGTTCAGCGGGTGGCGACCAGGTCTGCGTAGTCGGGATGGCGTTCGATCCACCGGGCCACGTACGGGCAGGCGGGGATCACGGTGACGCCCTCGGCGCGGGCTTCATCGAGCGTCGCCCGCACGAGTTCGCCCGCCAGGCCACGCCCCTCGAAGGCGGGCTGGACCTCGGTGTGCGGCAGCAGCCAGACGTTCCCGTCGGGGATGTAGGTCAGCAGGCCGACGTGTTCGTCGTCCACCCACACCTCGAACTGCTGCCGGTCGGCGTTCTTGCGCACCTCACTCATGCGCCCACGGTAACCGCACGCCGCCGCCGCCGGGCGACTAGCGCGTTCGCCAGGGCGATGCCCGCGCTCGTCAGGACCGCACCACGGGAGACTGCGGCGGCGAGCCGGTTGGTGCGGGCGACATCGGCTGGCCGAGGCGGCTCCCCGTAGCCGAGCACGCCTCGATCCTCCACCACACCGCCGTACACGTTGCGGCCGCCCAGCCGGACGCCCAGCGCCCCCGCGAACGCGGACTCCACCACGCCTGCGTTCGGGCTGGGATGCGCGGCCGCCTGCTCACGGATCGCCCGCCATGCGTCGGCCCGCGTCCCGCCCACCACCGGCGCGCAGAGCCCGGCCAGCGCACCCGCCAGCCGCGCGGGCACCCAGTTGAGCGCGTCGTCGAGGCGGGCGGCCGCCCAGCCGAACCGCGTGTAGCGCTCGTTGCGGTAGCCGACCATCGCGTCGAGGGTGTTGGCGGCCCGGTAGCCCAGCAGGCCCGGGACGCCCGCCACCGCCCCCCACAGCAGCGGCGCGACGACGGCGTCGGAGGTGTTCTCGGCGACCGACTCGACGGTGGCCCGCGCGACCCCGTCGGCGTCCAGCACCGACGGGTCGCGGCTCACCAGATTGCGGACGCGTCCCTGAGCCCGGGGCAGGTCGCCGGCCTCCAAGGCGTCCGCGATCGCCTCGGCCTCGCGGGCCAGCGAGCGTCCGCCCAGGACCGCCCACGTCGCAACAGCCGTCCCGAGCACGCGGATCAGGGGACGGCGGCGTCCCACCGACTCGACGGCCACTCCGAGCGCGACGGCCCCTCCGACGAGGGTGGCGGCATACAGCGTCCCAGCGGGACGGGTGTTGCGATACAGGCATCGCTCCAGCGCGAGGGCCAGCGTCCCGAAACCCGCCACCGGATGAAACCGCTGGGGATCCCCGAGCGCCCGGTCGGCCAGCCAGCCGACCAGAATGCCGGTGGCGCGTGCGGCGCTGGCAAGCATGTTCGGCGTCCTCTCCTCGACGGTGAACCCGCCGCCGAGTGTGCCATACTGACGGCCGCAGAGATGAGCTGAGGAACACCGGTGAGCGCACGCGATTCCGGGACGGTCCCGCCACTGTGAGCGGGCTCATCGCCCGCGAGTCAGGAACTCACCCCTCCCTGCCGAGTCACGCATTCGGGCGAGGAAACCTGAGGAGGCTCCGGTGGCGCTACACGTCCCGGCGGATCGATCCACCACCATCCCTGACCCTGCACCTGGCGGCGCGTCCGCGGGCGAGCAGCAGGTCGGCAGCGTCGTCCTGGTCGGCGGCGGGCCGGGTGATCCCGACCTGCTTACCGTCGGCGGCCTGCGCGCCCTGCGGGAGGCCGACGTCGTCTTGTACGACCACCTGGCCCCGCTGGCCTGCCTCGCGGAGTGCCGACCCGACGCCGTCCTGATCGACGTCGCGAAGTTCCCGCGCGGCCACCAGACCGGCCAGGACCGGATCAACGAACTGCTCATCGAGCACGCGAGGGGCGGGGCGAACGTCGTCCGGTTCAAGGGCGGTGACCCGTTCGTCTTCGGCCGCGGCAGCGAGGAATGGCTCGCCTGCGCCGAGGTGGGCATCCCGGTACGGGTCATCCCGGGGGTGTCCTCGTCGATCGCCGGGCCCGAGCTCGCCGGGATCCCCGTCACGCATCGGGGGCTCACTCAGCAGTTCACCGTGGTCACCGGGCATGTGGGCCCCGACCATCCCGCCACGACGGTCGATTGGGACGCCCTGGCGCGCTTCGGCGGCACCATCGTGATCCTGATGGGCGTCAAGGCCCTTCCCGGGATCAGCGCCGGGCTCATCGCCCGCGGCATGGACCCGCACACCCCCGCCGCCGTCGTCGCGAACGCCGGGCTGCCCGGTCAGGCCGTGATCCGCGGGACGCTCGCCTCGCTACCGGAGGAATCCACGGCTGCGGGAGTCCAGCCCCCGGCCCTGACCATCATCGGGGCGGTCACCGCCCTGGATCTGCCGCTACCCGACTGACATCGCGCGTCCACGGACGTCAGCGTCGAGCAGCCGCGGCCTGGCCGCCGCCGGATGAGCCCACCAGCGGCGGCCAGGCCGAGACCTGAAGCCGTCAGGCCGTCGCCAGGGCACCCAGTTCGTCGGCCTGGGCCATCGGGCCGCAGCGCTCTTCGCGCAGGAGGCGGGAGCGCCAGCTGAACCAGGCGATCGTGACCGGGATGAGCGCCCCGATCCACGCCAGCGGCGCTGCGAGGGCGACGCCGACGAACCCCAGCGGTCCCACCAGCAGCAGGGCGGCAGCGGCACGGAATGCGAGTTCCATGAATCCGGCCAGCGTCGGCACCATGCTGGAGCCCAGTCCCTGCACGGCGTTACGGAGCACGAACAGGCTCGCCAGGATCGGGTAGAGGGCCGCGTTGATGACCAGATACAGGTGGGCGAGCTCGACCACGTGCGGGGCGGAGTCTCCGATGAACACCTGCACCAGCGGCGTCCCGAAGAAGAAGATCAACGCGCCCAGCAGGAGCGCGACCCCCCAAGCGAGCAGGCTGACCTGCCACACCCCGACGCGGATGCGGGCGAGCTGGTTGGCGCCGCGGTTCTGGGCGACGAAGGTCGTCAGCGCCATGCCGAAGGAGGCCAGCGGGGCGACGGCGACCTGGTCGACGCGCATGGACGCGGCGACCGCGGCGACCGCCTCTGAACCGAGGCCGTTGATCGCGTACTGCAAGACGATGGCGCCGATGGCGATGACGGACATCTGGAAGCCCATGGCCATGCCGGAACGCAGCGACTCGCCCAGTTCGCCGGGCAGGCCCCGCCAGTCGGAGCGGGCCAGCCGCAGCTGCGGCATCCGCAGCGCGATGAGCACGAGGCAGGCGATCACCGAGGTGAGCTGGGCGATCGCCGTGGCGAGCGCTGCGCCGCCGACGCCGAGCCCGAACGACCCGATGAACAGCACCACCAAGGCGACGTTCAAGACGCAGGACACGACGAGGAAGATCAGCGGCGTCGTGGAATCGCCGAGGGCACGGATGACGGCGGCGAGGTAGTTGAACGCCATGGTGATGGGGGCGGCCCAGAAGGTGATCCGCAGGAACGCGGTGGCGTCGGCCATCAACTCGGGCGGCGTCTGCATGGCGACGAGCATCGCCTCGGCGAGCAGTGTCCCGATGGCGGTGATCGCCACGGCGATCCCCACCGAGATCAGAGCACCCAACGCGACGTGGCGGCGCATCGCCCCCATGTCCCCGGCGCCGAAGGCCCGCGCCACCGGGATGCCGAGGCCGGTGGACGCGCCGAACGTGAACCCGATCAGCAGGAACACCAACGACCCGGACGCTCCCACCGCGGCTAACGCATCCACGCCGACCATGCGGCCGACGACGGCAGCGTCCGTGAATTGATAGACCTGCTGAAACAGGTTGCCAATCAGGAGCGGGAGGGTAAAGGCGACGATCACGCGCAAGGGCGTGCCTGCGGTCAGGGTTCTGGTTCTGGTCTTCATGCAGTCTCCGGGCGCGACGAACACGCCGAGTCGAGGTCGGTACGGTGGATCTCGCGGGGGGTGATGGCGGCGACGCCAGCGAGCACTTCGACTGTATCGGGACGACTTTCCACGGGGTGATGGGGTTGTCCCCAGTTGCCTTGTCAACCACCACCTTCCCCTCTCTTCGCCGAGGACTGAGCCTGGGGCCGCCGAGGACTGAGCCTGCGGCCCCCGAGGACTCGGCCCCACCCCGCCGAGGACTCAGCCTGCGGTCGCCGAGGACTCAGCCTGCGGTCGCCGAGGACT